>DATFVA010000455.1:0-4275 GCA_035260565.1 Ignavibacteriaceae bacterium
CTCTCCCGATCAAATTAAATTTAAAGATTTCAAGCTGTTCCACAATAAAGGAAGCATTTCTATTGACGGCTCCCTTCAGAGAAACGGAAACCAGGATCTGACACTGGCTGTTGAAGGTATTACTGGAAAAGACATAAGTGAGTCGTTATTGGGAATGAGGCCGGAAAATTCTATCCAGAGCTATCTGAACTTTTCTGCGGATATCAAGGGTGATTTTCAGTCTCCTGTAATGAAGATAAAACTTAATGCCGATAGTGTAACATATAAAAATAAAAATTTTGGTTCTCTGATTGCCAATCTTAACTATAAGGATCAAAAACTTAATACTGATATCAGGTTTGTAGACAGTCTGCGGAATTTGAAGAATCCCAAGTTAAAAATTACCGGTGATGTTCCGGTCAATCTTTCATTTTCAGGTGTCGAAAGCAGGTTGATAGAGAATTCCCCTTTAAATATTGATGTTGAAGCGGATAGTTTCAGACTTGGAGCTTTAGGTAACCTGCTTCCCCAAATCAACAAGATAAAAGGAGAATTGACCGCTAATCTTCATGTTGGAGGTACTTTCAAAGATTTTCAGCCTAAAGGAAAAATAGTTCTCGATCATGCTGATTTTGTCGTTCAGAAAAACAATATGGAATACCAGGCAGGACTAAAGTTTTCTATTTCTCCCGACCAGTTGAAAATAGACAGTCTGTTAATTAAAAATGCTCCAAATACAAAAAACGGCGGGCAAATGACCGGCAGGGGAGAAGCTACATTAAAAAATATGCAGATTGTTTCTTCCAGTTTTTTTATTAGCGGACAGCTTAAAGTTTTAAGTCAGGAAAGTAAGTCCGCCAGTCCCTCTGTGTATGGAGATCTTGTTGTCTCTACTGATGGTAAAATACAATTTTCATTGGACAGCAGCGGCGCTCTGATTTCGGTTCCAATTGTTATTAAAGAAGCTAATTTGATTTTCCCGCAGACCGAAAGCGCATATCAGAATAATTCCAGTGATTTCATCTATGTATATGCAGCCGATACGAACACAGCACTGAAAGGTGAAGCAGATTTTCAGAGATTAGTGGACCTTTCGCATCAGCATAATCAGTCACAGCAGAATAAATCAGGCGGATTATCATTTAATTATAAGGTAGATGTACACGTTGAAAAAGAAGCTAAAATAACCTTTGTTTTATCAAAAGAACTAAATCAGAACCTGACTGCTATTCTACAAGGGGATTTCCATTATGAAAAAATAAACGGAAGACCTGATGCAAACGGAGAATTAAAACTTCTGAACGGTTCTACCCTTGAATTTCTAAAGACGTTTGAGGCAGACGGAAGTATAAAATTTGAAAATCAGCTTGATAACCCATATCTTGACATCACTGCAACTTATACTGATTATTATTATCCGGCCGGGGATTCAATCTCCAACAATGAAGTTAAAGTGGCTGTTAAAATTACAATTAAAGGTTTCCTGAAAGATCTCGGTAAGAACCTGGTGCAGAATCAGAATAATATTGCTGTATATTACGGGGCGAATAATATTGATAACAACAATCCCGATCCCACAAAGACAGCTTCGGATGCTGTACTCTTCATTCTCGCCGGGAAATTTACCGAAGGTGCAACCCAGCAGGACAGGAATGCTGCTGCATCAACAGCGGCCGCTCTTGCCGGTTCGGTAGTTGGGGGATTTTTAAATAAACAGTTCGGAGATATTATAAGGAGGGTTGAACTGCGACAGGTAGGCACTGTTACTAAATTTAACCTGGTTGGGAAAGCCGGCGATATACAGTATTCTGTGGGAGGCACCACCAACGTTTTTCAGGATATTTCCCAGGCTAATGTAAAACTTGAATACCCGATAACTAATCAGCTGCTGCTGAGGTTGGAGCGTAAACAGTCTGTAACAGAAACATCAACCAATATTAATGAGATGATAAACGAACTTGGTCTTAAATATATATTTGAGTTTTAATGAAGAAAAAAATTATAGCGTTATTCAGAAAAAATCCCGGTAAAGGATTTAAAAACAAAGAGATTGCCAGTGAATTAAATATTACTGAAGATCACGAATACAGCTCTTTAAAAGCTGCGGTCTACAAGCTCTATGAAGAAAACTTTCTTTCCCGGGTCGGCAAAAAATATTTTCTTAATCAATCTCCTTCTACAAACACAGTTACTGGTGTCCTTGAATTGACCCAGTCAGGATATGGATTTGTCATACTAAAAAATTCAGGTCTGGGAGATATTTTCATAGCTGCGCGAAATCTCGGAACTGCTTTTCATGGAGATACTGTAGAGGTAGCATTATTTGCTCATAAGAAAAGAAAGAACATAGAGGGGCAGGTCATTAATGTTGTTAAGAGAAAAAGAGAGGAAATTGTTGGTACGCTTAAAAAATCTCATTCCTTTTATTTCATTAAGCCTGACGACAATAAAATCCACCGGGATATTTATATCAATCCCGACAAAATTAAAGATGCAAAAGTTGGGGATAAGGTAATAGCCGGCAATATTATCTGGGATACCTCAATGCTTAATCCTGAAGGAGAGATTATCCAAAGACTGGGTAAGACAGGTTCTTTTGACGCGGATATTGCCTCAATTGCAAAGGAGTTCAACCTCCCATACAGATTTCCGCCGGAGGTTCTTAGCCAGGCAGAAACAATAGCGCTTAAGATTTCCGCAGATGATATAAAAAAGAGATTGGATTACAGGAATAACATTGTTTTTACTATCGATCCTGTGGATGCGAAAGATTATGATGATGCTCTTTCGATTGAAAAACTTCAAAACGGTAACTATGAAGTTGGAATTCATATCGCAGATGTAAGCAATTATGTGCCGGTGCATTCAGAACTTGATAAAGAAGCTTTAAAGCGTGGAAATAGTGTATATCTGGTCGGCAGGGTAATCCCGATGCTGCCGGAAAGGCTATCTAACAATGTCTGTTCGCTTGTTCCAAATGAGGATAGGTTGACTTATTCAGTAATTGCTGAGCTGACAAATCGGGGGAAACTGGTTAATTACAAAATCAAAAAAAGTGTAATCAACAGTAAAAGACGATTTACCTACGAAGAGGTGCAGGAGATAATTGATAAAGGAGAAGGTGAGTTTAACGATGAGATATACCAGCTTAATAGTCTTGCTCAAACTTTAAGAAAAAAGCGAATGAGAACAGGCAGTATCGATTTCTTTACCCCGGAAATCCGCTTTGAGCTTGATGCAAACGGGAACCCGGTCAGCATTCAGAGGAAAGAGATAAAACAGAGCAATATGCTGGTGGAAGAATTTATGCTTCTTGCAAATAAAATCGTTGCTGAGCATATTGCCTCACCGCAAAAAGGCGATATTCATCCTTTTATTTACAGGATCCACGATCTGCCTGATAATGAAAAACTTCAGGAATTCTCGCGCTTTGTTAAATCTTTAGGTTATACTTTTAATCCCAATTCAGCATCCAAATCAAAAGAATTCCAGGTATTAATGCAGATGGTAAAAGGAACGGAGGAAGAAGGGGTTATAAACGAATTAGCTATCAGGTCGATGGCAAAAGCAGTATACTCTGCAAATAATATAGGTCACTATGGACTTGGTTTCAAATACTATACTCATTTTACATCACCTATACGAAGATATGCAGATCTATTAGTTCACAGGTTATTGTTCGGATACCTGGATAAGAAAGGGAAAGAGAAATATTCGTATAATACACTTGAAGACTTAAGCGATCACATTTCTGTTACAGAAAGGAATGCTGTTGATGCGGAACGGTTATCTGTCAAAATGAAACAGATTGAATACCTGAAAGATCATCTTGGAGAAGAATTCCATGCAATTATATCGGGAATTACTCATTTTGGAATATTTGTTAAAGTTACAGATATTCTTGCAGAAGGTCTTATCCGGGTAAGGGATTTGGAGGGAGATTTTTACGTTTACGATGAAAGAAAATATTCATTAATTGGTAGAAGAACCAAAAAACAGTTCCGTCTGGGAGATAAAGTTCAGGTTAAACTGGTTCGGGCAGATCTTGAAAAATCAGAATTAGATTTTATAATATGCGAATAAAGGCACCAGAAGGTTAAACTCAATGTTAACAAAAACTAAATTATTTATAGGAATAATTCTTATACTGCCATCCCTGGCTTTCGCCCAGTTTGGTAAGAATAAAGTACAGTATAAAGACTTCACTTGGTATTATATCCAGTCTGACCATTTTGACATTTACTTCACCAACGGAGGCGATAATCTGGCAGAATTCACATCAAAGGAAGCTGAGTC
>DATFVA010000456.1:0-4134 GCA_035260565.1 Ignavibacteriaceae bacterium
TATAACTAAATCTGAATTGGATTCTTCCGTCCTTGAAAAATCTATCAAGTTTGCTCTTGAGCGTAATAAGCTTGAAACACTGATTAAAACTTCTGAAAATTTTTACGAAAAAACCTTTGAGCAGGCAAGTTTGGGAATGGCTCATCTCTCGCTTGAAGGGAATATCCTGAAGGTCAACCAAAAAGCCTGTGAATTAATCGGATATAAAGAACAAGAACTGCTTGGTCAAAAGGTAGACCTGATTATTCACGATAATGATCTGAATACGGATATTGATGACTGGATTAAAATGATCAGGGGAAAGATTAAGAGTTTTTCCTCAGACAGAAGGCTTATTAAAAAGGATGGATCTGTTATATGGACCAGGATAAGCGGTTCACTTATAAAACCGGCCGGTAAACCTGTAATTATTTTTATTACCGTAGAAGATATTGATCTAAAAAAGAGATCTGAAAATATCCTGGACCGTGCATTTGAAAATTATAAAGTTTTGGCTGAAAATAGTCCGGATATAATTATCCGGTTTGATAAAGAATTGAATATACTATACGCCAACTCTGTAATTAAAATTTTGAATGATAAAGACCCTGGTTACTATGTAGGTAAAAACCTTTCTGAGATTTCAGACGAGTCAGATTTTCGGAAATGGACTGATATTATCAGAGGAATTTTTAAAACCAGGATGAAAAAATATGTTAAGGAATCTGTTGAGACTCTCAGCGGCAGCAAGACATTTGAAATATTAATGATTCCCGAATTGGCTTTTGATGGTGAAGTCGTTTCTGTACTGATTGTATTAAGAGATATCAGTGAAAGATTAAGGTCAGAGGAAGAATTAAGGAAAAAAAATCTTCTTCTTGAAAAAATTATTGAAAATAGCCCCGTGGGAATGTGGATTGCAGATAAAAACGGAAACATTCTCAGGTATAACAAAACAGCCGAACTCATCTGGGGAATAACAAACTATTTGCCTCTGGAAGCACAGGATGTCTTTAGAGGCTGGTGGACGGATACTGGCAAAGAAATTAAAAAAGGAGAATGGGCTCTGGATAGAGCCAGCAAATACGGCGAAACGTGCCTCAACGAAATAATTGATATAGAAAGTTTTGACGGTCAGAAGAAAACCATAATTAATTCAGTTGTTCCAATCCTGAATTCAGAGGAGGATATAGAAAGTATACTTGTTATCAACCAGGATATTACCCGGTTTCAAAAAATGGAGAAAGAATTGAAAGGCTCACTTGCCGAAAAAGATATGCTGATGAAAGAAATACATCATCGCGTAAAGAACAACCTGCAGATTATTTTGAGCCTGTTCAATCTTCAGAAAAATACTTCTATGAACCGGACTATTGAAGAAGTTTTTACCGAAAGCCAGAACCGGATCAGGTCGATGATCCTTGTCCACGATAAATTATATAGAAAGGGAGGGATAAGTGAACTTGATTTGAGCGAGTATTTGACAGAGCTTATCCAGGAACTGCAGAAATCATTCTTTGATCCGGATAAAAATATTGAGGTTGAATTGAAACTCGCAAAAATCCAGGCAACAATTGACGATGCAATAGTCCTTGGACTTGTAGTAAATGAACTGATCGTTAATGCCTTTAAATATGCATTTAGAAAGAGGAATTGTAGTGTAATAACAGTTTGTCTTATTGCGCAGGATGATAGAAACGTTCTGACTATCAAAGATAATGGAGATGGAATACCTGAAAACATTGAGTTGATTAAAACGAAATCCCTTGGGTTACTCCTTGTAAATTCATTAGTATCTCAATTAAAAGGGGAGATTCAATTAATAAGAAAAGAAGGGGCCGAATTCCGCATAACTTTTTCATAATCAGTTAGGAAATTGATCCTAAGATCACACCTTCTCCAATCAAAAAATGTATTTTAGAATAGGATGCCTGTCAGATTACATAATTATTTATTGTATTGATATCCGGGAGTGAGCAGATGGACTATTTCGATCATTTCTATCCTTTTATAAAAGACCTCCTTCGGCGTGAAGAAGATGCTGAAGTAATAATGAATACTGCTTTAAATATTGACTCCATAAATCCTGAGAGACAAAGTGAAGCAGAAATTATTTTATTAATTGAGGATCAGTTTCAACAGCTGCTATATGGAACCGGCTATGATTATAATTTCCCTGGTTATAATGCTGTCCACCGCTTAATGAACAGCTTGAAATCCCTTAATGATCGCTCCAGGAATATTCAGAATTCACTAATCAACGCCCAAAATATTAAATAATTATAAAGTGGGAATGAAATAGATTGTTCCAGCCCGCTTCGTTTATGATAGTTCTGAGCGGGCCGGGAAGAAAGCTCTTAAACTGTTTTCCTATTTGCCAGCCGGTTTTATTTGTTTTGGAGGTTCGTAACTTCCGCTGGATGAAGTCTCACCCATCTTGCATTTTCCATCGAATTTTGCACCTTCTTTTACAACCAGTAACTTGGTGAGAATATCGCCATTCAGATTTCCTTTTTCTTCTATTGTAAGCCTGGTTTTTGCTTTGACAGTTCCCGTTACATTTCCGCCGATACTTATTACATCGGCATTTACCTGGCCGTTCACTTCGCCGTTTCCGCCGATTACAACGCTTCCCTGGGATTCTATATCCCCCTGGATCTCTCCTTCAACTCTGATATTACCATTGCTTTTAATCTTCCCTTCAATTCTTACCCCAAGGCTGATTATGGTTGTCTCATCTGATTTTCTTTCTTCGGGTGATAGGTTCCTAAGCATAACAGTTGCTCCCTATAAAATTTTATAATTATTTGTTTATGATGAAGTAGTTCTTTAGCAATATACTTTTTTTGAATCAAAATAGTAATACATTTTTCAACCCGAAATCCAGCGTTTTATCACGAACAGCGATTTTCTATTACAGTATAGCGTAGGTTTAGGCCATAATCTTCGGGTATGCGGGCATTTTTTGCTGGCCTTTGGTTTCTATTACCCCTGCAGTTCTTTTCAAACAACCCGAAGAATTCTTACATATCAACCCTTTATTTGCATCCCCATGCTCCAGAATAGGGGCATGCAAAATGAGCGATAATTATTCCGCCGGGACCTCGTTGCACAGATTTGTATCAATTTGCTTCAGCGGATCGCTGCCCGCTTCTTAGTTCTGCTTTTTCCTCACTTTCTAAAGATACAAACCCGGTTGGATGATAATTAAGTATTGATTATTTTAAAATCTAATAAGCTTTACCTTTACTAAAAATTATAAATTAATAACGAGGAGTATTATGCATAAATATATTTTAACTTTATTTATAATTATGACGATAGGGAATTTCACATTTTCCCAGGATTTCAGAACACCGCGGCCAAGCCCTGATGCCTCCGTCAGTCAGGTAGTCGGAATTACAAATATTACTGTGGATTATAGTTCTCCCGGTGTTAAAGGAAGAACGATCTGGGGTGAGTTAGTGCCCTACGGTAAGGTATGGAGAGTGGGCGCTAATGAGGTAACTTCAATAACTTTCAGCACTCCTGTTAAAGTAAATGGGAATGCTCTGAATTCAGGAACTTACGGCATTCATATGATTCCCGGAGAAAAAGATTGGGAGATCATTTTCAGCAAAGACACGAAAGTAGACGATCCGATGACTTACGATGAATCTAAAGATGCGCTTCGGATCAAAGTAAATCCTGAAGTAAATCCTTTCACAGAAAGAATGGCTTTCACAATTGCATATTTAGATGAAAATAATGCAAAGGTAAATCTCGTATGGGAAAAACTTCAGGTTTCATTTAATGTAGAAACAGCAACCGGGGAACTTGTACTGGAGAGTGCAAGAAATCTGAATGCATGGGCAGATCTTAATACCGCAGCTTCTTACTGTCTTCAGAATAATATCAATCTTGATGAAGGATTCAGATGGATCCAGGCTTCCGTATTAATAAATGAAAATTACTGGAACCAGAGAATAAAAGCTCAATACCTCGCAAAGATGAACAATAAAAAGGAAGCAATTGCTGTAATGGAGAAAGCTGTCGATTATGGCTCAAAGATGGAGAGTCAGCCGTTTGATTTCGAAAATATGAAAACGGTGCTAAAAGAATGGAAGGATTCTGAATAAACAAGGTAATGCTCGAAATTAGGGACAAGATTTATTT
>DATFVA010000457.1:0-16705 GCA_035260565.1 Ignavibacteriaceae bacterium
AAAATTTCCTTGAAAAAAATGACGATCTTGAGAAAGTTATTTTCATTGCGTTTGATGATAAAACTTATAAAATCTACAAAGATATTTTAGGCGGTAGAAATTGACAGGTAAATCTTTCATGGAGATATCATTTAATTAATAATAATGTTAAAATGGGGGTATATACCTCAATTCTGACGGAATATTAAAGCTTCCGAATATATATTTTTAATTTCATTCAGGCATATTAGTTGTAAATTATATGCTATAAATTTCGGGGATTTAAAATGAAATCAAAAATTACCTTCTTTATACTGGTTTTTAATACAGTCATTCTCTCTCAGCCGCAGATTTCCTGGATACGGGAATACGATACCGGCTCCCTGGACGAAAGAGGAGTATCTGCTACAGAGACTAATGATTATAATGGATATATCATCTGCGGATACCGTTCCACTCCAGAGACAATCCAGGATCTGTTTCTGATCAGAACCGATGAAGGAGGAGATACAATATGGACAAAGCAGTATGGAGTACTAAACGGCAGCGACTATGGAATGCAAATATTAAGAACCGGTGATGGGTACGTTATCGGCGGTATGACTACTGATCTTTCCTTATATTATTTTGATGCCTGGCTTCTCAAGATAAACGAGGACGGTGATACACTCTGGTCCAAAACACTACTCGATTCAGCGAGAATTAAATCGATTTGTTTAAGTCCCGACGGCGGTATTGCCGCTACCGGAGGCAAGGTATTTAACGGCAGAAATAAGTTATTTATTGCCAGGTTTGACCCGAATGGCGATCTGCTCTGGTTAAATTATTATTCCCGGCCGTATTTTTATGACAGTTTCGGTTATGATATTGATTGTACACAGGACAACGGTTTTGCAGTTTTAGGCGGAGCAAGCGACTCTAATACACCATCGATAGCTGAACCATGGCTGCTTAAAACTGATGGAAACGGGAATGCTGAACTGGATACAGTTTATAATTTATATAATCAATTTTATTTAATAGACGGAAATATAAAGCAAACAGAAAGCGGGGACTTTATACTTGCAGAAGATATGATTGGTACGATATCATATTTAAAGATCAATTCCTCTGGTGAAATAGAGAATTCTTTAATGCTTTCAAATGATGAGCTTTCCCCTTATATCATTCAAGCTTCAGATTCGAATTTTATTTGTATGTATTCAACATTCTTCGGCGGTAGTGATTATTGTTCCATTATTTTTCAAAAGACGGATCAGAATTTCAATAATATATGGACAAAGGAAGTATCGGGGAACGAACATTATTTTGGCTACCGCTTTATTACCACAAGCAATAACAGCATCGTATTAACAGGCTGGACCCAGCCACCATCCACTCAAAATGGCAACATACTCCTTGCTAAGCTTGAAGGTGACATTACGCCGGTTGAGCTTATTGCATTTCAGGCAGGCATAGAAGGCAACAACGTAATACTGAACTGGAAGACAGCAACAGAAAATAACAACTACGGGTTTGATATTGAACGCTCAGCAGACCGGAACTACTGGGAAAAAATAGGATTTGTGAAAGGAAATATAAACAGCGTTATATCTCATACATATTCATTTGTTGATTCGTCAAGTCAGTCAGGTACTGTTTATTACATGTTAAAACAAATCGATCTCAACGGGATCGTCACATATTCAAATGAGATAAAAGTTGAATTAAGTCCGGTTGTATTTGCGCTGTATCAGAATTATCCGAATCCATTTAATCCGGTGACCACAATAAATTATTCAATCCCGCAAAGCGGGCGTGCAAAGCTTGAAGTTTATGATATCCTGGGGCAAAATGTTACTACCCTTGTGAATGAAGTTAAAAATCCCGGCAACTATTCTATTGAGTTTAACGGCAGCAGGTACTCAACCGGTGTATACATCTACACACTTACCGCCGGAGAAGGTACTATTTCCAGGAAGATGCTTCTGATAAAATAAATTTATCGTAAGAATAAAATTATTACACCTGTTACTGCAATAAAGGCTCCGGAAACAGCCCGTGCCGATAATTTTTCTTTGTAGTAAAATCTGGATATAGGCACCATAATGATAGGGACGAGTGCCATAAGGGTGGATGCAATTCCGACTTTAGTAAATTCAATTGCTACAAGACTAAGAGTAACACCGAGAACAGGAGCAAGAACTGTAGCGGCAATTGTTGCCTTTAACGCCGGTATTTCGTTCCTGTAAGTAGCGACCGGATTCCTGTATCTGCGTAATAACAAACCTCCGATCAGGATAATTATTCCCGCACTTGCTAACCTGGTAAAACTTGCGACGAATCCATTTACATAGCCTTCTGCAAAAGCAAACTTAGCTAATATGAGTCCCCCTGCCTGTCCGGCCGCACCTAAAAATCCATAGAGTATTCCGATTTTATTAAAACTTCTTTTTAGTGATTTCTCTGCTTTCTCGGTCACTACCAGCACAACACCGGAAATAGTTATAGTCATTCCGATGATTCCGAGAGGGGTTATAAATTCATCGAGGAATATCCATGCCAGGATTGTACTTATTGCAGGAACGAGAGACATAAGCACCATGCCCAGACGTGCCCCGATAAGCTGATAGCATTTAAATAAGAATGAGTCGCCTATTACAAGTCCGACCACCCCGCTGATGATAAGATAATAAACCTGGGACGTTGAAAGTGAATAATCAATCCCCGAGAAAGCAACAATAAAAAATAGTATCACTGCCGCAAGAATGATTCTGTTTATATTTACCTGAACTGAACCTACTTTTTCTGCTGCAAATGCGAAGAGGAAAGATGTTACAGACCAGAGGCAGGCTGTGAGAAGAGCGCTAAATTCACCGATGTAAGGCATGTTTCAAGTAAAAAGAAAAAAGTAAAAGAATAAAGTATTAAGTAAAAAGTATATAGTAACAAGAAAAAATTATTTAAGAAAAATCAGGACTTAAAGATAAGGGAAAGTTCTGTTTTTACATAAATTACCCTGCTCTTAGTGCATTAACAATATTCAGTCTTGCTGCCCGGACCGAAGGAAGAAATCCTCCGAAGAATCCCATAAGGGCTGCAAAAACCAAAGTCCAGATTACTATGGAAGGTGATAAAGCAAAAGAAAAAGCTATTTCAGAGAAAGAGTTGAAGTTTAAGGTTGATATAGATATAAACTGAAGTAATGAAGCAAGAACGATCCCAATTACTCCCCCCAGCAGAGCTATAAATAATGACTCAGTAAGGAAGGCTATTAAAATACTTCTGCGGCTGAAACCAAGTGCGCGTAATGTACCAACTTCAACTGTGCGGTTTGCTACCGCAGCATACATGGTAATCATTGCTCCTATGGTAGCTCCGAAGCTAAAAATAATTGTAATAAAGAGGCCGAGTATCCTGATAAAGCCGGCCATAATTTCCGATTGCTCTTCAAAGTATTTTTGTTCGGGCTTTGCCTCAAACTGATTAAGCCGCTGTTCTTTATTAAAGGCATTAACAAACTGGTCATAGTGCTGCGGATTATCAAGCTTAAGAGTTACAGAAGAAACTGAACTTCCGCGGTTAAATGCTCCGAGAAGCTGAACTTCATCTCCCCACATCTCAGAATCAAATCCGCTGCCGTCGGTTGAAAAAATACCAACGATCTTCCAGTTATCCCCGGCAAATTTAACCTGGCTGCCAATCTGTGCTCCTTTGAATTGTCTTTCTATTGATTGTCCTACAATCAACTCCCTGACGCCCCAATTAAACATTCTTCCTTCTATTATTTTCATCTGGGGTCTCAGCTCTTTGACCATAGCTGACACACCCCTAACAGTTATATTGCTTACTCCTCCATTAGTTTTTTCGAGATTTATTATGACTACGGGCTCGGTGGAAATTACAGGAGTACCATCGGACTTTTTAGCAATATATGGAAGTGATTTAATAATTCCCTGGGTATCACCGCTTATGATACTTGAGATTTCTCCGTTTGCAGCTTTCCTTACTATTTTAATATTATCCGGTGAACCAGTTGAAACCAAAGTTTTTTGTATTCCATAAGCCATCATCAATACAGCAGCGAACACAAAAACGACAAGAGCGATGCCGGCAATTGTAATTACCGAAGTAAGTTTCCTGGTTTTGAAATTTCTGAGCGTATATTTAAATGGAATTTTCATTTTGAAATCCTTTGAGAAAAAATTTGGATTATCCTACAAATCTGAATCCATCAACTATGCGTGTACTTAATGCACGCTGTATTGGGAATATAGCAGACACTATCCCGATAATAACTGCTGCGCTTACCGCAAGCACAATGGTGATAGGTTCAATCTGAAATACAGGGAAAAATCCTTTAGGAATAACTTCCGAGAATGCACTAACCAGAGGAAAAGTCAGGAATAATCCGATCCCTCCGCCGAGGAATGCAATAAAGAGAGATTCTCCCATTATTAGTCCGACAAGGTGTTTAGCAGAGAATCCCAGTGTTTTGAATACAGCATACTCCCTGGTTCTTTCCCTTGCCGACATTATCATTGTATTTGCAAGGACCAGCATTATAATTCCGATTATTACGAAAGACAGAACATTCATTGATGTAATTATTGCACTGGTAGATGCAAGGAATCCCTGCTGGAAAGCTCTTTCTGTTTCAGTTTTAGTTTCAGCAGGAGAGTTTTTAAACAAAGCATCAATTTTTTCAGAAATTTCAGCAGATTTAGACGCGTCGCTTATCTTCATTACATACCATCCTACATCACCAGCCCGGACAGGAGCTTCTTCTCTCATTCTGTCGTCCACATAATCCCAGTGAAAAAACATCTGAGTGGCATCGGTGGTTTTATACTTAGGTTTATATATTCCGCGGACTACAAAATCCCAGCGCCCCGGGTAGATATCCCCATCGATATTCATTACATCGCCTATCTTAAGGTTGTATTTTTTAGCGATATCAATTCCGATTACACATGAATTTTTTTCTTTTTTGAATGTCGAGATTTCCTGCGGCGAGAGTACGAATTCGGGGTAAACATCAAAAATAGTATTTGCATCAACCGCGAGCCTGGCAAAGAACTGGTTCTTATCGATATAGACTCCCTGGAACCAATTTGAAAAAGTTACTTCTTCAATGCCCGGAACCGATTCAATTTTTTCTTTGTACGCATAAGGTAAAGGAAAAATAAAGGATACTGCCTGTCTTGTAATCAGCCTGTTTGCGGACGACGCTTCCACACCAACTGACCATGCGGTAACTACCGTTCTGAGAAGGCCGAATGCAATAACCGCGATCGCAATTCCAAGAATCGTAAGGGAAGTTCTAAGCTTATGCCTGAGAGTATTTTTAAAGATAAGTTTAAGTACTTTCATACCATCTCCGGAATTAAATCACCTTTATCGAGATTTCTTATGAGATGAGCTTTTGATGCTGCATGGGGATCGTGTGTAACCATTACTATCGTTTTATTAAATTCTTTATTCAATCTTTCCATCAGATTAAGAATTTCATCAGCCGAATTCCTATCCAGATCGCCTGTAGGTTCATCGGCAACAAGTATTGCCGGATCTGTAACTATCGCCCTGGCAATAGCAACTCTTTGTTCCTGCCCGCCGGATAATTGTTTAGGATAATGATATATTCTGTCACCAAGGCCGACTATCTCAAGGGAAGTCTGCACATGTTTTTTTCTTTCAGACTTAGAAAGATTTGTCAGAAGAAGAGGCAGTTCAACATTTTCAAAAGCTGTAAGTACCGGTATTAAATTATAAAACTGAAATACAAACCCTATATTAGCGGAGCGCCATTTGGCAAGTGCCGATTCACCTAATGCGGCGATATCAATTCCGCCTACGGTTATACTTCCTTTAGTAGGCCTGTCTATTCCTGAAAGCAGATTCAGCAAAGTTGTTTTTCCCGAGCCAGAGGGTCCCATCAAAGCAATAAACTCGCCTTCTTTTATATTAAGTGAAATATTATGGAGAACAGGAATCTCCATACTATCCCGCCAATATGATTTGGTAACATTCGAAACATTAATTATTTCTGCCATTTTAACTCCGGTATAATTTACGTTTTAGTTTACATCACTATCCGAATTATTTATCAGTCACAGAATTTTAATTTTAGTACCATCTTTGATTTCTTCACTCACTCCATCAATCACTTTATCACCTTCAGTAAGACCCGATTTTATTTCAATATATGAATCAAGGTCTCTCCCCTTCACCACCGGAACTTCAACGGCCTTATCATCCTTAACCATAAAAACAACATCGTGTCCATCCCTGGTCACTACCGATTTAACCGGAACAACCAGCACGGGCGGCTCATTTTTCTCTTCATTGGTTGACTCTCTTGATAAGAACAGCACCTTGGCGCTCATTTCAGGAAGTACTTTGCTGTCATAATTCTTAAATCCTACTTTTACAAGGACTGTAGCTTTAGATCGATCAGCTGTAGGAACAATTTTATCAACAAATCCTTCATATGAAACCTGGGGGTAGGCATCAAGGATTATCTCGCAGCCCTGACCTGTTTTTATCCTTTCAATGTATGACTCAGAAACATCGGCCTCCACCTGTAAAGATTTCATATCAGCCATAGTGACAATTGCTCCTCTTGAAGTAGAACTTGCACCAAGGGGAGCCACTATTTCTCCAACCTCAGCATTCTTGGTCAGCACAGTACCATCGAATGGTGCGCGGATCAGTGTATTCTCAAGAGCCACCTGAGCTGAGTTCAGGTTTGCTTTGGCAACTTCAATAGAAGCAAGAACCCGGTTGTATTGTGCTTCAGCCGCATCAACCTCCATCTGGGTGGTGGCGCCTGATTTTAAAAGTGCTGTCTGGCGATTGTAATTATTCTTTGCATCATTTAAATCTGCTTCAGCCAATTTAAGGTTAGCCTTCGCCTCTTCAAGCTGTGCCCTGATATCATTATCTTCCAGTCTGCCGAGTACCTGATCTTTTTTTACCCTGTCTCCTTCAACTGCCCCAAGGAATTCAAGCCTGCCGGTACCTTTCGAAGCGACTGAAGCTTTCCGCTGCGCTACCACATATCCGCTGGCTGTAAGACTTGTACTGGTTTGCGATGGTGATTGAATTACAGCTGACGTAAGTTTTACTTCTATAGCAGAGTTAAATAATGAGCCTGCAATGGAATATCCGAGAAACAACAAAATTGCAGCAGCAATAATAACAACTATTATAATTATTTTTTTTCTGGACGAATCAGGATTATGATTACCAGACCTATCTATCCTTAAAGACGATAAATCGGCTTTACTTGTTTCCATATCATTTCCGGGAATTTTGAGCTGGAAAATTAAGGAACTATAAGTTTAAAGGAAAGAAATTTAGAATTACCTTCAAGAAAAAAGTGAACGGCGGCTGCGTGGATGCATGGATGCATGGTTGAATGGTTGCATGATTGGGTGGCTGGGTGATTGGCTGGTTGGGCAGCTGCTACGCAAATGTAAAAATTGTGTTGAATTTAACATCAGAATACACTAATCTTCAGGTGTGACTAATTATGTCACAGTATGACATTTAAGATTACCTATCTGTGAAATATGATTAATTCGTTTTTTTCATTCAATCATTAGACAGATTATTTTGAGATCAAAGCATTCAACCATTATACGGGGAAATATTATCCGCTAAATGAAGAGAAGTCTAAAGAAATACCTGATAGCTGCAACTATTCTGTTACTTGTAGTCATATTCTTATTTCTGGTTAACAGAATATATTCCAGTACCCTAGAGGATGCGAAACACAACCATCAGATGCAGCAGCTGGAAATGGCTAAATCTGTTTCACAGGGAATCAATTTCTTTATCGAACATCTCGTACGGGACATGAAGCTGCTTACCCACAACCCCGATGTCCTCAATCCTCCTGTTAAAAATGAATATGCTTCTCTGAAGTTTTTTAAGGAAAACTACGATAGTACAATCATCCGCACCATATTTCTCTCAGACTCTACGGGAGGGATCATTTATTCAACCGGAAATAACCTTCCAAAATGGTCTATGGAAAAGGTACCTGTTTTAACCGCACAAATTAATCAAACGGATTCCGAATATGTATTTTCAGATGTAATGCCCGATTTTCAAAGAGACAGCAACAGCCGTAAATCTTTTTTAATGATTATCCGGTTAGCGGGAGGTAAAGGAGTTAAAACCAATCATTTCATTGGATATATGGTGGATTTCGATATTCTAATCAGGCGCTTCATACAGCCTCTGAAATTAAGCAGTGATGATTTTGCCTGGGTACTTGATGGAGAGGGAAGATTAATATATCATCCGCGGCACAAGGAGATGCTATTCAAATCAATACTTAAAACAACAGGCGAATGCCGTAACTGCCATGTAAATTTCAATACCCAGCACAGGATGATAAAAGCAAATCTTCCTTCAATTGACGAATATTATGTACTGGGAAATGAACCGGACAAGATTATGGCTTATGTCCCGGTTAAACTTCAGAACCAGACCTGGATAATTGCAATCAGCACCCTGCTTCCAAAAGTAACTACAGGACTAAGAAGCAGGTTTCAGCTTTTCTTCATACTTGGTCTGGTTATCCTTGCAGTTATTCTGATACTCGGATTCCTGATATATTTTCTCAACCTGCGGCGGATCCGTGCAGAAGAAGCCAACCGAAACCTCGAAGAGATCCATCAGTACAGGGAACAATTGAACCAGGCTTCAAAGCTTGCCTCTATAGGGGAGCTGGTAGACAGTGTGGCACATGAGATAAACACACCGGCGGGTATTATTGCTGCTCATGCCGATGCAATTCTACTTGAGAATAATACGGATGATAGTCTCAAAGAGGAATTAAATATCATTCGAAACCAGACCCGCAGAATAAGCGATTACACCAGAACTCTTCTTACCTATTCAAGACTGATGCCCTTTAAACCCGAAGCCATCCGTATTGAGGATTTAATTGATGAGTGTGTTTACCTGATAGGTCACAGACTTAAATCCCGGAAGATACGGTTATCAAAGTCATATGACACATCACTCCCGCTGATCCTTGCAGATAAAAGACAAATGGAACAGGTAATGATGAATATTTTGAATAATGCCATCGACGCGATACAGGACACCGGAGAAATAAAGATAACAACCGGCAGAAATATCCTTGGAAAGGACCCGATTGGATTAAAAAAAGTGAGCGGAATTTTTATAGCGATTGAAGATAATGGCACAGGGATTAAAAAAGAAAATCTGATAAAAGTCTTCAATCCCTTCTTTTCAACCAAGCTTGATAAACAGGGAACCGGACTGGGATTGTCTATTTCACGCACAATCGTTCAGCGCAGCCGGGGAAAGCTCGAAGTGGAAAGTGAAGAAGGCAAATACACGAAATTTATTATTACTCTGCCCTACACCAGTGAAGGGATCAAATTATGACTGCAAAACCTAAAATACTGATAATCGATGATGAGCCTGATATGCTGAGAGGCTGTTCTAAAATTCTAGCTGCTCTTGGCAATAATCCATTTCCTGTACCCGATGGAAACCAGGCAATCAAGCTGCTTCAGGATGAAGAATTTGATCTTGTATTTTGTGACTTGCTAATGCCCGATTTTGACGGAATGCAGGTACTTGATGCAGTTCAGAAAGTTGCTCCGAATACGCCTGTAATTATATTTTCAGCTTACGGAACAATTGACAGGGCTGTATCAGCAATGAAGGCAGGAGCCTTTGATTTTATAGAAAAACCTTTTGAAACAGACAACCTGAAAATACTGGTTGAAAAAGGATTGAGACAGAGAAATTTATACAAAGAAAGAGTCAGTCTGCTTAAACAGCTTGAAGATAAATTCAGGTTCGATAATATAATCGGAAAGAGTGAATCTATCAGGAAAGTATTTGAGATGATTGAAAGCGTTGCAGATTCTGAAGCCAATGTCCTGATCACCGGCGAAAGCGGCACAGGAAAGGAACTTATAGCACGAAGCATTCATGCTCACAGCGGCCGGAAGCTTAAACCATTTGTTCCTGTAAACTGCGGGGCATTTCCTGAAAACCTATTCGAAGCAGAGTTATTCGGATATGAAAAAGGGGCATTCACGGGCGCCACTCACAGGAAGATTGGGCTTTTGGAGTATGCTAACGGAGGTTCTTTTTTCATGGATGAAGTCTGTGAACTGCCTGTCAATCTTCAGATCAAACTATTAAGAACATTACAGGATCAGCAGCTGAGACGTCTTGGCGGAAATGAATTATTGCAGGCAGATTTAAGGCTGATATCTGCAACCAACCAGGATATTAATAAGGCTCTTGAAAAAGAGACTATGCGCAAGGATTTCTATTACAGGCTGAACGTCATAAATATCCAGGTACCATCTTTAAGAGAACGGGAAGGTGATATCCGTCTTCTCGCAGAACATTTCCTTATTAAAACCGTTAAGTCATCACCAAAAAACATAAAAGGATTCGATGATTCTGTACTTGATTTATTTGAAACCTATGACTGGCCCGGAAATGTCAGGGAGATGGAGAACATTGTTGAAAGGGCAGTTGCGCTGGTTAAAGGAGAAAAGATAACTATCAATGAGCTCCCGCCGCAACTGACTTCAAACCGAAGAACAGTAAGCCAGTTCCCTAAAAGTTCCCTATCCGAAGTCAGAAATAAGGCCGTCGAAGAAGTCGAGAAAAAATATTTTCTCTTTTTACTTACCAAACACAAGGGAAACATCACCCGCATCTCAGAGGAAGCCGGGATGACCCGCCGACATATACACAGGATACTCAAAAAGTACAACCTTGATCCCCAGTTATACAGGATGGGTGATTAGCAATTAGTAATTGATAATCAACAATTATTAATCAGAAATTAACATTTTACAATTAGTGGGACATCCGGGATACACTTTTATAGACTCTGCTTCTTCCATGTTTTAATTCCTTTCTGAAATTTACGTGCAATTCCTTTGATTTTAACTTATTAACGAAACATTCGCACCCGGATATATTTGTGGTATAATAAATGTCATTCAGGTGCACAGACAAAAAGGTATCGCTTATGAAGTTCAGAGGGATAATACTTAGCAGCGATGAAAAGACAATATCACAATGCTTCGAAATTTGTTCAGAGATTGGCATTGCACTCGTGAGGAAAAAAGAATTCGCAGGTTTCATTCTTGATTTACAGGAAAATGATTATGATATGATCATCTGCGACTGCAATGAAAGTTTCACCATCTGTCACGACTGGGTGAAGATAATAAAGCGAATAAATCCTAAGATCCCTTTGATCATCTTAAATGAAAAAACCAGCGCCCGGGAAGGCGGAATTCTTTACCAGGAGGGAATATTTAATCTAACCGAGAAGCCGATTGACATCAACATCATAAAAGAAATTATAACAGCGACTATTCCATTTTACAAACAACAGTAACAAAACAGTATTCTTATTATGGAAAAAACCGATCTACTAAACAAACAATCCAATCGCAGAGGTTTCCTGAAATTTCTTGCGATGACAGGAGCAACAGCTTTTTCTGCTTCTGTTCTCTACCCTGTATTTTCTTTTCTGCGGCCGCCGAAACAAAGGGAAGTAGAAGTTTCAAGTGTAAATGCCGGAAAAATAGAAGAACTGAAGAAAGCAGATTACAAGATTATAAGATTTGGAAACGAACCCGTAATTGTGATACCCGAAGGGGATAAGTTCCTAGCATTTTCTGCCAGATGCACCCATCTCGACTGCACGGTACAGTACGCCAAAGACAAGCATGTTATATGGTGCGCGTGCCACAATGGTAAATACGATTTAACCGGACGCAATATATCCGGGCCTCCTCCAAGGCCCCTTGCCGCGTTCAAAACAATTATTAAGGGGGATGAATTAATGATTACAAAAACTGCGTAGAACCAAAATGAAAAAACAATTCCTAAAATTATATTCCTGGGTTGACGACCGCGTACAGTTTGAAGACTTAATAAAATTTTTCAGCAAGAAGTACGTACCTGTTCACAGGCATTCTATCTGGTATTACTTTGGAGGAGTTTCAGTATTCCTCTTCATAATACAGGTTGTCACCGGTATCCTTCTCCTTTTTTACTACAAAGGAAGCGCAGATCTTGCTTATGAAAGTATTCAATTTATAATGTCAAAAGTACAGTTCGGCTGGCTTGTAAGATCAATCCATGCCTGGTCTGCGAACCTGTTCATTTTCTCTCTGTTCATACATATGTTCAGCGTATATTTTGAAAAATCATACCGTAAACCGAGAGAAATGACATGGTTTTCAGGTATGCTGATGCTATTCCTTGCATTATTCTTCGGATTCAGCGGGTACCTGCTTCCATGGAACCAGCTGGCATTCTTTGCAACAAAAGTAGGCACAGATATCGCAGGCGCGATCCCTGTTATCGGAGAACCGATCAAGATTTTCCTGAGAGGAGGCGATGATGTAACAGGTGCAACGCTCTCAAGATTTTTTGGTTTCCACGTAGCATTGCTGCCCGGTATTTTCACAATACTCCTTGGACTCCACCTGATACTTGTTCAGCGACAGGGAATGAGCGAGCCGCTTGAAACAAAAGAGTCAAAAATGGTTCCTCTTAAAAAGATGCCTTTCTTCCCGAATTTTTTCCTTCGTGATCTGCTATTATGGTTATTGGTACTGAATCTCCTTGCAGTGCTTGCCGTTTTTTTCCCGGCTGAGCTCGGACTAAAAGCTGATCTCTTTGGTGTTGCCCCTGCAGGAATTAAACCCGAATGGTATTTCCTCTTTATGTTTCAGACCCTTAAATACTTCCCCTCACATATTGTACTGTTTGAAGGCGAGATAGTAGGTATTCTTCTCTTCAGTATCGCAGGAATCCTCTGGCTTCTGGTTCCATTCTGGGATCGTAAGAGTTCAAGAGGTCAGCGAAATTTAAAGATCAATTATCTGGGAATCTTTGCTGTCATTTTTATCATTGTCCTAACAACTCTCGGGTGGCTGTCGTGAAAAATATATTTAGAATATGCATAATATTTTTATTCCTTTACTTCTTCTCTGCCTCAGAGGGATATGCAGCCGGGGATATGTGTTTCTCGTGCCATTCCGATATGGGAAGCGCTCCTGCCGGATTATTCAAAAATGATATACACCATCTGGCCGGTTTAAGCTGTTCTGATTGTCATGGCGGAGATAATAAAAGTGAAGATATGGATGAAGCCATGGATAAGAAGAAAGGCTTTATCGGAATTCCTAAAGGAAACCAGATATCTGATATATGTTCCCGGTGTCATTCAGATGCTTCATTCATTTCAAAATATGATAAACATCTTTCCACGGATCAGCTGACATTACTTAAAAACAGCGTCCATGGTAAACTTAGTCTGAACGGAACCGATAGAATAGTACAGTGCATAACCTGTCATAATGCACACGGAATTGTATCTGTAAAAAATTCTCAATCACCGGTATATCCGACCAACATTCCCCAGACCTGCAATAAATGTCACGGCAATGCAGCATTTATGAAATCATACAATCCTGAAATAGCCGTTGACCAGCTGCAGAAATACCGGACGAGTGAACATGGCATTCTTAATGCAAAAGGAGATCCGAAACCTGCACAATGTGTAAGTTGTCATGGAAGCCACAATATACTATCGGCGAAAGATGTCAGGTCTTCCGTCTATGCAACAAATATTCCGAAGACATGCTCAACCTGCCACAGCAATAAGCAGTATATGGAACAGTACGGCATCCCGACTGATCAATATGATAAGTACATTGCAAGCGCTCACGGAAAAGCTCTGCTGGAAAAAGACGACCTGAGTGCACCGACATGCAACAACTGTCATGGCAATCATGGTGCAGTCCCCCCCGGAATTACTTCCATTTCCAAAGTATGCGGAACGTGCCATGTGCTGAACGCAGATTTATTTTCAGGGAGTCCTCATAAACAAGTATTTGACGAAAAGAATTATCCTGAATGTGTAACCTGCCACGGCAAGCATGATATCGCTTCAGTTACAGACAACCTGCTGGGCACGGGTGCCGGCGCAGTATGTTCAAAGTGTCACTCCCAATCGGAGAATGTTAAAGGTTACCTGGTTGCCGCCCAGATGAAGCAATGGCTTGACAGTCTTACTAACAGGGAAAACCTTGCCAGCTCCCTTATCTTTGAAGCTGAGCAGAAGGGAATGGAAGTAGAGGAAGAAAAATTCGAATTGAGAAGCATCCATCAGGCAAAGATAGAAACAAGGACCATAGTTCATTCCTTCAATAAGGACAAATTCAAAGAGGTTGTCGATAAAGGTTTTGCTTCTTCAAAAGATGTAATTGCATCTGCACAAGGAGCAATTGATGAATATTATTTCAGGAGGATCGGGTTAGGAGTGTCGGTACTGATTATAAGCTTTCTGATAGTCATACTTTTCTTCTACATCAGGAAAATCGAAAAACAAAATCCCCTTAAGGATTAAAAAACCGGAGGAATTATGAACAGTGAGATTTCCAATTCTCTGATAGAAGAACTCATAAATACAATGAACAGGATTGATAAAAGATTGACTGATGTGGAGACTGCTTTAAATTCCGGCAGAGAAAACACGGTGACTGAAAGTACGGTAAAACCGGTTCAACGCTCCGAGGATGAGGATGATGCACTTGAACTGGCAATAGGAGAATTCTGGTTTGCAAAAATAGGAATATCGGCATTTCTTCTTGGTATGTTTTTCCTTATCACACAGCCGCTGGATAAATATCCTCCAATGCTTCCTATTTTAATCGGATATCTGCTGAGTCTTACTCTCATACTTGTTCCCGAAATATGGCTTAAATCATTCAAATATATTTCCGGATTTTTAGTCGGAGGCGGCACTGCCCTGTTATATCTCACTACTTTACGGCTTCATTTCTTCGGAGTGGAACCTATCGTTACTAGCAGGGTTCTCCTGGTCATTCTTTTAGCAGTAGTCGGCGGACTTGCATACTGGATTGCATCACGGCGCAAGTCAGTCTACCTGATTGCCCTGTCGGAATTATTATTTATGATGACAGCACTTGTTACGGAGATACCATTACTGATATTTATTTTGCTGACATTAATAAGTATCTCAATAGTTATGATTTCACTCAGGTTCAATTCACCCAATCTGATGGTATTCGGGATAATCTTTACCTGTATGGCGCATTGTTTCTGGTTTGTAAATAATCCCCTGCTTGGTCACTCTCTGCTGATCACTACCGGATTTCATTACAACCTTATATTCCTGCTTGCTTACCTTGCAATCTATGGCGGAGGGAGTTTAATGCTCATAAAAAGCAAGAAACAGGAACTGGATGAGTTATTTATGACGATAATGAATGCTTCTCTCGGCTATGGGTTATTTCTTCTAATATCTATCCTTAGCGGTGTTAAGAACCTGGGAATTGTTCACACTGGTGCCTTCGCCGTTTTAATTACATTAGCTATCTTATTCTGGACAAAAGAAAAAAGCAAATATGGCTCATTTATTTATGCAATGTCTGCATATGCCGCATTAAGTGCAGCTATTATAGCCTCCTACAGTGAGCCGGCTTACTTTATTCTGTTATGCTGGCAAAGCATTGTTGTTATTTCAACAGCATTATGGTTCAGATCCAAATTCATTATAGTAGCCAATACATTTATATTCGGAGGCATCCTGATTTCATACCTGATAAACGTAAGCGCAGCAGGGATTGAAGGTATAAGTTTTGGCCTGGCAGCTTTAATAAGTGCCCGCATACTTAACTGGCAGAAAACGAGACTCGAATTAACTACGAACACAATCAGGCTTGCGTACCTTATTATGGCATTTTTTATACTTCCTTATGTGCTTTATGAGGTATTGCCTTCAAGTTTTGTCGGGCTGTCCTGGGCAGGACTTGCGCTTCTCTACTACCTGATGGGCAAGCTCCTTAGAAATAAAAAATACCGAATGATGGCCGTCTCCACTCTGATATTAACATGCTTATACCTGGCTGCTTTCGGAATTACTTCTGCAGATATCACATACAAAATAATTTCCTTTCTTGCGGTGAGTTTTATCCTTATTATCATTTCGATAATGTATACGAAGATGCGGACCAATACCGAAACAAAAGAAGTTACCTGATCTCCTTTATTTCATATACACAGAGCAGCCTGACAGTTTCTCCCCTGTCAGGCTGCTTTTTTTATGAAGTTAGTCCGGGCACCAAATAAGCTTTTTATTTTTATTCTCAGGATTTTTAACTTAGCCGTAATCTGTTAATTACATGTGTTTCAAGGAACGTAAATGAAAACATTACTGCTGTGCGGAGCAATCCTGATTTTATTAAATCATCCGATACTGCCTCAGGATAATTTTATTTACTGCAAAGAAAATAATTTCTATGAAGGTGACTCAATATTCTATTTCCTTGGATTCAGTGCATACTACCTGCAATGGACTGCCTCAGATTCCTCGAAAAAATATATCCTGGATGATGTATTAGATATAGTAAGCGAAACAGGGATTAAAGTTGTCAGAACGTGGGCTTATAACTCAGGGTCAGACAATCCGTCCCAAATCAGGTATTCGCCTTACGGACTGCGTGAAGGCGGTTTACGCGCCCTCGATTATGTCGTATATAAAGCCGGACAATACGGGGTGAAATTAATCTTGGCACTTGAAAATAATTATAGTGACTTCGGAGGATTAGAGCAGTACATAGAATGGGCCGACAATTACCTTAGTCCCCGGACGAGGAAGGTGTATACGCATACTGATTTTTTT
>DATFVA010000458.1:0-3100 GCA_035260565.1 Ignavibacteriaceae bacterium
ATTTACCGAAATCAATTACTTTACAGACGGGTGGTTTTGCCTGGGGAGCAATCTCAACTAAATCGAGACCTCTCTCCTGTGCAATTTTCATTGCATCTCGAGCTGTGTATATACCTGCCTGGGAACCATCAACGTCTATAACCCTTACTTTGGGGGCTTTTATTTCCTCGTTTACCCTGACACTGTCTTTTTGAGCGATTATTAACCTCTCTTTTTGTTATTGATTCTTTTTTAAAATTTCTTCTTTAATATTATAAATAAAATCGGATAAAGAAAATGTTCCAATGTCACCTTTTTTATGCTTCCTGACTGACACATTGCCTGATTCCTGTTCCTTTTCCCCGATTACAAGCATATAGGGAACTTTCTTAGTCTCCCAGTCTCTTATTTTGTAGCCGAGCTTTTCATTTCTTTCATCAAATTCTGCCCGTATGCCTTCTTCCTTTAATTTTGAAAAGATTGATTGAGCAAACTCGAAGAAATTCTGAGATACAGGAAGAACAGCGATCTGAACAGGGGCCAGCCATAAAGGAAACTCACCGGCATAATGTTCAATCAGAACGCCGATAAATCTTTCCAGCGAGCCGAATGGAGCACGGTGAATGACAACCGGTCTGTGCTTTTGTCCGTCACTTCCGGTATACTCAAGATCGAATCGTTCCGGCATGACGTAATCAACCTGTACGGTTCCAAGCTGCCACTGTCTTCCGAGTGCATCCTTAACCATAAAATCTATTTTGGGACCATAGAATGCGGCTTCGCCTTCTTCAATGTGATATTTAAGTCCCATCTGATCTGCAGCTTCTTTTATCTCTCTCTGGGCCCTGTCCCACATCTTTATATCACCGCCGTATTTCTCAACATTTTCATCTCTGAAAGAAAGCTGAGTGGTGAAATCCTTAAAGCCCATCTGTTCAAAGACAACCTGGATAAGTTCGATTACATTGCAGACTTCATCTTTCAGCTGATCTTCACGGACAAATATATGCGAATCATCAACAGCGAAAGAACGTACACGCGTTAAGCCGTTAAGTTCGCCGGATTGTTCATAACGATAAACTGTTCCGAACTCTGCATACCGGATAGGGAGATCTCTGTAGCTCCTTGGCTTACTGGCATAAATCATAAAATGGTGAGGACAGTTCATCGGCTTAAGCAGATATTCCTCTTTTCCATCTTCAAGCTGTATAGGAGGAAACTGACTTTCCTTGTAATATGGGTAATGTCCGCTCGTCTTATATAGATTAATATTGCCGATATGGGGAGTAATAACCGGTTCATAACCGCGTTTCCTCTGCTCGCCGCGGAGATAATTTTCAAGAGTTTCTCTTAACACAGCCCCTTTCGGAAGCCATATCGGAAGTCCGCTTCCCACATTATTTGATATGAGGAACAATTCGAGGTCCTTACCAAGCCTGCGGTGATCTCTTTTCTTAGCCTCCTCAAGTCTCTCAAGGTATTCATCAAGCATTTTTTTCTTCGGGAAAGAAATGCCGTAAATTCTCTGCAGTTGTTTATTATGTTCATCCCCCCGCCAGTATGACCCTGATACACTTAAAAGCTTTACATGCTTTATCTTTCCGGCTGACGGAAGGTGAGGACCTGTGCATAAATCTGTAAAATTACCTTCGTTATAAATACTTATAGCTTCATCTTTCTCATTTATCTCACTGATGATTTCTATTTTGTATTCATCTCCTTTACTGCGGAAGAATTCGAGAGCTTTATCTTTTGATAGTTCAACCCGTTCAAAAGAATTATCTTCTTTGGATATTTTATTCATTCTCTCTTCAATTACACGTAGGTCATCTTCGCCAAGCTTTTTGTTAATATCGAAATCATAATAGAAACCGTTTTCAATGGCCGGACCCACTCCGAATTTCGCTTCGGGATATAACGACAGAATAGCGTGAGCCATTAAATGAGAAGTAGAATGCCAGTATACTTCCTTTCCCTTTTCATCTTCGAAGCTAAGGAATTTAACTATGGCATTATGCTCAATCGGAGCGCTCAGGTCCTTAACAAATCCGTTTACTTCAACAGCGAGAGCATCCTGGGCCAATCGTGGAGATATTGATTCAGCAACCTGATACCCGGAAACGCCTTTATCATATTCCCGGGATTTGCCGTCTGGAAATGTAATTTGAATTTTTTCCATTTTTATTTTTTTTTATAAAAAATCGGAGAATCCTCCGACCGCTGCGGGAAGGTGTGAGTCAGAATTCCCACAAATATTACTTTACTTCAATAACTTCTCATTCTACTGCATTCCTCCAGGTATTCTCCGGGGAACCCCGAACTCTGAGCAGATGCGTGGGCTCTAGAGGAGTCGAACCTCTGACCTTCTGCACGTCAAGCAGACGCTCTAACCAACTGAGCTAAGAACCCCTGCTGAAGATAATTTCCGTCAAACTTTGCATTAATAAAAAATGAACAATTAATCGAAAAATTAATTGTTCATTTCGAAATCTTTATACACAAAACCATTAGTTTTGTTTAGTACCGAGGGCCGGACTCGAACCGGCACGGGAATAAATTCCCACAGGATTTTAAGTCCTGTGCGTCTACCAATTCCGCCACCCCGGCATAAATTTCCACTCAGACTTATAAAGAACTATTGTGAAATCTCAACTTATCAAACTGTGGTAGTTTCCAAGCTGCAGGACTAAAATATTCAATTTTAGCGTGTAAATATAGATAATTGAATAGATTCTTGCAAGAAAATAAGCCATGTTAATGACCCATACTGGAAGGTATCCCCTATTCCCCCCTGCGCTTTCGGCGCAAATATGTCGTGTCGAATGAATAGTAAACGTAATCTGGGCGATTCTTAACCTGATTTAATCTACAGCCAGTCTTTAGAATTAGGCAGGAGAGTTCAGCAAATGAACAAATAAGAATTGCAATTACAATTGTCAATTAATAATTTATGATCGGAGATGTCAGGGTGGTTGTCTAACAAATCTTATTGCGGACGGGCTGCCAGGTCATTCCATATATTTTCAATTTGAGACACTGACATTTTGGGTTCTTTCCCCCTGCTATTGCAGAATAAAGAAAAGAGAATTAGATTAAAGTTGATAAAAAAAGGAGAGAAAAA
>DATFVA010000459.1:0-17393 GCA_035260565.1 Ignavibacteriaceae bacterium
CATCCATGTTGACGTAAAGACGGTTGCGCTCTCTTTCGGGGAGTTCAGGCTTTACGTCGGGATACTGGATTGTAACTGCTGGAACAAATATGTGTTTAAACGTTACTTTCATTCCGATCAGAACAGTAACGAGTCCCATCCATATATTTTCAAAATATTGTTTCATAACTTTAGAGTACCGTTATTAAGCCGACAATTAAAAGATCAACAAAAGCTATAGGAATTAAATACTTCCAGCATAAAGCCATAAGCTGGTCAACACGAAGTCTCGGTAAAGTCCATCTAAGCCACATCTGGACAAAAACAAAGAATAATCCTTTTGCTGTAAACCAGAAGAACTGCTCGAAAGGTATCAGCCAGTGTACTCCGAAGGTGTTTCCGAGATATCCGAAAGGAGACTGAAAACCACCGAAGAAGATTGCAGCTACAATTGCAGAGACTGCAAACATATTGGCATATTCAGCCAGAAAGAACATTGCGAATTTCATACCTGAATACTCAGTGTGGTACCCTGCAACGAGTTCTGATTCTGCTTCGGGGATATCAAAAGGTGTTCTGTTCACTTCTGCAAGTGTCGAAATATATATCACAACAAATGCAATGATCATTAGGGGAATGAAGATGAATTTGCTGATACCGAAATCAGGCCCGCCAAATATCATCCAGTTCCAGAAGTAACCTGTCTGCATTTCGCTTAGCGTGTATAGATTCAGTGTACCTGTTATCATTACAATTGTAAGGATAACCAGCATTGTGGGAATTTCATAGCTGATAATCTGAGCTGCTGATCTCATTGCACCCAGCAGTGAGTATTTATTATTGGATGACCAGCCAGCCATAAGAATACCGGCCACTATCAGGCCTGAGATCGCTACGATGTAGAAAAGCCCTAAGTCTATATTTGCACCGACAAATGCACCTGAAAAGGGTATTGCAGCAAAGACTCCATAACTCCCTACGAAGACAAGCGCCGGGGCAATATTAAATAATGGTTTATCGGTATCGGCTGGAACTATATCTTCTTTCTGTACAAGTTTTAAAATATCAGCAACAGTCTGAAGAATTCCATGATAACCAACTCTCATCGGGCCAAGCCTATCCTGCATATGGGCAGAAACTTTTCTTTCCATAAGAACTGCGAACAATGCAAAGGGCAGGATGAATATAAACAGCGGCAGAAGACTCTGAATAAACGCAGCCAAAGCTTCACTTCCGGTCAAGTTATAGAGGTAATCGTAAATCATCTGTCAACCTCTCCTAAAACGATATCAATACTTCCAAGAATTGCAATTACGTCAGCAATCATATGACCTTTACAGAGTTCATTCATTATTCCAAGGTGGACAAACGAAGGACCTTTCACTTTTATTCTGAAAGGATTAACAGTACCATTGCTGATTATGAAATAACCTAATTCACCGCGGGGATTCTCAACCCGTGAATATACCTGTCCGGCCGGGGGTTTTATCCTTTTAGGGATAGCAGAAGAGACATCTCCTTCGGGGATCTGATCAAGAGCCTGTTCCAATATTCTCAGACTTTGTTCCATCTCAAGCACTCTCATATAATACCTATCCCAGCAGTCGCCTACAGTACCCATCTCGCCTTTACCGATAGGGATGTCAAAATCAAACTTATCATAGATTGAATATGGATCATCTCTTCTGAGGTCCCATTTAAGCCCGCTTGCTCTCAGGTTAGGACCGGAGATACCGAAGTTAATTGCTGTGTCAAGCGGCAGAACTCCCACATTGGCGGTCCTTTCAATAAAGATCCTGTTTCCGGTAAGAAGATCATTCAGTTCTTTAATCTTAGGTCTGAAATAAGGGATAAATTCCTTTGCAAGTCTGACAAAATCAGGATGCAGGTCGTGGGATACACCGCCCACCCAGATATAGTTATAAAGAAGTCTTGCACCGGAAACCAATTCGAAAAGGCTGAGAATTTTTTCACGATCCCTGAAGCAGAAAAGGAAGGGTGTCATTGCCCCGATATCCGCACCGTAAGTACCTAGGGCCACCAGATGTGATGCTATCCTTTGAAACTCACCCATTATAACACGTATATATTCAACTCTTTCGGGAATTTCGATTCCAAGAAGTTTTTCAACTGCAACAGCGTAGCCGAATTCATTGTACATAGAAGCAAGGTAATCCATCCTATCGGTATAAGGAACCACCTGAGGGTAGGTCATCGCCTCTGCATGTTTTTCAAAGCAGCGGTGAAGATAGCCGATATGGGGGCGGCACTCTTTTATTATTTCGCCTTGCAGCGTGAGTTCGAGCCTCAGAACTCCGTGTGTAGAGGGGTGTTGTGGTCCCATATTCAGAACCATCTCCTCAGTTCTCACGTTGTCAGGTTTTGTTGGTATTTTCTCTTCTGTTAACATCATTTATTTAGTCCAATAGTCAGGTTCGGATAATAATCAGATTTAACTTTGAATTTTTATTCCCGTTATTTATAAAATTCACCAATTGTATCAGTACGGAACTTTCATCCCCTGGTAAAACTCAGGGTTCTTATAATCTTTTCTTAAAGGATGACCGGCTTCCCAGTCATATGGCATAAGGATCCTTCTTAGATCGGGATGATTAAGAAAATTGAATCCGATTAAATCATAAGCTTCTCTTTCATGCCAGTCGGCACATCTCCATACCTCTGCAACTGACTCAAGTTCGGGGGTTTCTCTGGGGACAGAAACCCTTATTGTGACTTTATGTTTCAGGGAAGTTGATTCAAGATGATAGAAAACGCTTAAGGTTCCGCCGAAGGTTGTGAAGGAACCATCTTCTGCTGTCTTCTTCTCACCATTATCATCATCCACACCTGAAAGGTTCATAAGGTTATCAAAGAGCAGCTCCTCTGTATCCCTTAGATAAAAACAAATCTTATTAATTTCTTTCGGTGAAACCGAAAAATATGATTCCGCAGGCTGTCCGGTTACAAGTTCACTTATAGCATCTCCGAATCTGCCTTTAAGAATTTCGAAAACTTCTTCTGTAGATTTCATGCTGATTTCTTTACAATAGATTCATTACGGATTTTTTCCTGAAGTTTTAGCAAGCCCTCTAATAAGGCTTCAGGGCGGGGAGGACATCCGGGCACATAAACGTCAACCGGTATAACTCTGTCAACACCTTTTAGTACGTGATAGCCGTGTTCCCAGTAAGGACCGCCGCAGTTGGAGCAGCTTCCCATTGAAATAACATATTTGGGATCAGGCATCTGTTCATATAATCTCTTTACACGAAGAGCCATTTTTAGAGTAACTGTGCCGGAAATGATAATTACATCTGACTGACGGGGAGAAGGGCGGGGTATCACGCCGAACCTGTCAAAATCATAATGGGAAGCTGAGGTTGCCATCATTTCGATTGCACAGCAGGCCAAACCAAAACCAACCTGCCATACTGACGAAAGCCTGGCCCAGTTTAGTAAGTCTTCAACTTTGGTTATAACTATATTTCCATCATTTAATTGTTTGTCGAGTAGTCCCATTTTTGTTTTCTATAATATTGTTTAAACAACTTCTTCAGTTAATACTTCCTGTTTTATTTTCTTCTTTTTATCGACAACAGGAGGAACGGGTTTTGGGCGAGCCCATTCGAGATCACCTTTACGCCATTCATAGGCCATTCCTAATCCAAGCAGGAGAAGGAAAATTGCACCGACTAAAAAACCAGCCATCCCATAATTTTTATAAACAAGGGCCCAGGGTACAAGCAGTACAACTTCCACATCAAAAATGAGGAAGATTAATGCAACAACATAGAAACGGATGTTGAACTTAACCCAGGGAGAGCCTTCAATATTTTCACCGCACTCATAGGTCATTAATTTTTCTTTAGTCGGCCTGGCGGGACGGATCAGCTTTGAAGCGAAAATTGCAACGATAACGAAAAGGATTGCTGTTAGAAGAAAAACGAATATCTTGCCGAATTCTGTTATCATAAATTTTTGTTTTTGGTCAAAATTAACACTACGGGTAAGTAATGTCAATAAATTCAACAGTTAGAAATTTGCTATCTGTGGGCAGCAAATATTTTTAATGCAACGCCTTTTTCAATATATATGCCATTTCGAATTATGACTTAAAATGACTAAAAGCATTCAAATTCAGCAGATATTATCAAAAATAAGATGTTAGGAATTTTTTGTTTTCTCAATTGGGAGAAAAAACCATATATATAGCAATGGTTCAAATCATGAAACGAAGTTAGAAAAAAATTTAATATAAGCCCTCAAAAAGATTATCAGTATGTCCGGACCCGCTTAGGTCTATTGGCATTTGATAATCTCGAACTTTAAATCAAAAGGGGACTTCCTGAGGATTGACCAGACAATCTTTAATAAAAGAGTTCCTGAAAAATGATTTTTTCAAAGATTCGAAAATCAGCCCGAATTATCCAGAAATCCTGAACTTCACTTTTTTTAAGCAGCAGCGATCTATACAACTACGTGCGAACTACAAGATAAACACCTACTGAATACGCTTTGAATACGCACTGAATACGCTCTGAATACGCCTTAAATATATCATTAACACTTTCTAAATACCTCAATCAGTAAATTTTATTGCACTCAATCGGTTAATCAGCTAAATAAGATAAAGTCAGGCACCAAATTTCAATTTGTCCCTGGAATATGGATGTTCAGAAGGATGAAGGAAATTTATTCTAAGTTTAATTTTGGGAGCATTGGTCATTTAGCATACACTTTATCTATTAATTGATTATAAATTCAATAACCGGTATATTTTCTATCTAAAATTTATTTAATTGATATCTTTAATCCGGTTTTATGAATAGTTTTTTCGAACTGGCAGGGATAAATGAATTTAATTAAACAGTATCTGGTTCAGGCAATTGCTAATGCTGCCAATAGTCTTCGGCTCAGTACTCAGAAAATAGAGGTTGTGGGACTCCTTAAAGAGGTCATCTCCCGGTCAGATGATATCGAAAACGATATCAAAAAGATGAAGAAGATCACTCAATTCTCAACTCTTGCCATCCGGCTTAATGAAATTTACAATTATCTCGATCAGCCCCAGGTAGAAATGGGTAAGCTGTCTGATAAATTCAGGGAACACAGTCAATTTCTTGTCAAAGATCTCAATAATATGCTCGAGATAGTAAATCCTCTTTCATTCAAAGAAGCGGTAAAAGATTTACATGCTGAAAAGAATTCAGCTGAAGAAGAGATAAAAGTTGATCTTTCTAAAAGAAGTGCTGAAGATATTTCATTTGAAAATCAGGACCGCGAATCTATTAAAGAAAAAATCATCATGGATGATGACAGAGAAGATGACCAATTTTTCCAGAATTATGAATCAACTATACTGAAGCCGATTAAACCGCTTGATGCGATGTTAAAAACCCTGGCCGACGGTCAGACTGATAAAGAAGACCTGGTTAGTTTTGCAGATACTCTTTCACACAATGCAGAGGTTTCAAGCAGGGCTGGTTTTGAAATTATTGCTAATATGCATAAAATTGTGGCGAGAGCATTAAGATTAATTAATAAGAACAATCTGACTGCCGATAAAGAAACTATTGAATCTATGCGTGCATGTCTGATTGTAATTGTGGCAGTTGTTAGGGGAAAAGAAGTGAACATTACAAACTACCTTAACAGGGCTGAGGAATTCGGTGAAAGAATCGATAATTTAACTATTAAGGAAAACACACAAAAATGACTTTATTTGCGGTGATCATGGCTGGCGGAATCGGTTCAAGATTCTGGCCAAGGAGCAAGAAGAAAACGCCCAAACAACTGCTGAATATATTTGGTCCGAACACGATGATACAGGAAACCGTAAGAAGATTGAACGGCATCGTACCTGAAGAAAATATTTTTATTATCACAAATAAAGTTCAGCGGGATGAGATAGTAAGACAGCTCCCCGGGATTCCTGAAGAAAATATTATAGAAGAACCTTTCGGAAGGAATACTGCAGCATGTGTTGGACTGGCTTCAGTGGTAGTGAAAGCCAAATGTACAGATGCAGTGACCTTAATTCTGCCCGCCGATCATATAATAAAGGATATTGAAGATTTTCATAAAACTCTGAGAGAAGCAGCGGACTTTGCCGATAAATCCAAGGGACTGGTTACGATCGGAATTAAACCTACCAGGCCGGAAACAGGTTATGGTTATATCCAGATGGAGGAAAATCAGGTTGCTGATCATGTACACAAAGTTTATACTTTTGCAGAAAAGCCGAATTATGCTACGGCAGTGAGATTCCTTGAGAGCGGCGATTTCTACTGGAACAGCGGTATGTTCATCTGGCACGTCGATGCGATTCTGAACGAAATCGAGAAATATATGCCTGACCTTCATGAAGGATTAACTGAATTGAAACCGGCAATTTCTAATCCTGATTTTTACGACGCACTGGCTAATGTTTATGGTAAACTGAGAAACATTTCCATTGATTACGGCATAATGGAAAAATCTCAGAACGTTTATCTGATAAAAGGTGAATTCTCCTGGAGCGATGTTGGCAGCTGGGAGGAAGTATATCAGCTTACTAATAAGGACGAGAATGGTAATGCGCTTGTCGGGCATGTTTTTACCGAGATGACAGTTGACTCATATATTTATTCCCCGGATAAATTTACATCAGTAATCGGCGTTGACAACCTGATCATCATTAATACCGATAATGCTTTACTTGTATGCAGAAGAGATAAAAGTCAGGATGTTAAAAAAATAGTTGATCACCTGAAAATTAACAAGCTTACAGAATACCTATAATAAGTGGCAACATTCCTCATAAAATTCTGCTGATATGAAAAAACTTTTTACCGAGAAAGATATTTATAATGCAGCACAGGAAGATAAGATTATCCTTGTCGGCAAATATGATATCCTTACTCCATCCGCCAAAGATAAAATTAAAGAGCTGGGTTTAACAATTGTAGACAAGGACGAAGCTGAAAAGCTGGGGGATGAGGGCCATAAACTTTCCCGGACTGTAAGGCTTAATAAAATAGTAATCGGCAGTGATCATACCGGATTCAAAACTAAAAATATGTTAAGCGGGCTGTTAACCGAAAAAGGGTTCCAGTTAATCGATGTTGGGACTTATGATGAGAAATCCTGTGATTATCCCGATTTTGCATTTGCGGCAGCAAAAAAGATTCAGGCCGGTGAGGCGGATTTTGGTATTCTTATAGATGCAACAGGAATTCCATCTGCGATCACTGCCAATAAACTAACCGGGATCAGAGCAGCAACTTGTTACAATGAGTTTTCCGCCCGGAGTGCAAGAGAACATAACGATGCAAATATCCTGGCTGTTGGTGCGAAGTCACTGGGTGAAGAAACAATTAAGTCAATTCTTGCGGTCTGGCTAAGTACAAAGTTCGGCGGCGGCAGGCATCAAAAACGGTTGGATAAGATTACCGGAATAGAAAAGAATTACCGGTGATTACTTTAGTGATTATTACTCTCGATTATTTATCGATATTTTCTTAATTTTTGATAGTAAATGATATAAAGTACTTTGATTACGGTTAACACAGCCCTTCCATATTCACCATCATTCAAGGATACAGCTTTAATTTGATGGAATTTATTAAGGAATTATTTTGTTTGTAATAAACGCCCCCGTCGCTGAAACAATCGAACTTGAAAATCAGATCTTTCTATTAAAAATTTATTCTCCAGAAATCGCTTCTATCATTCTGCCTGGCCAATTTCTGAACATTCGTGTGTCTGAATCTTATTTTCCGTTGCTTCGCCGTCCGTTTAGTGTCTGCGATGTGGAGAATGAGCATTTTTATATTATGTTCAACGTTTATGGTGAGGGCACAAAGATCCTTGCCCATAAACATCCGGGTCAGATGATCGATGTACTAGGTCCTCTTGGAAACGGATTTAATCTGAAAGATGATTATGAGACCGCAGTAATTATTGCCGGGGGACTTGGAGCAGCTCCATTCCCATATGTAACGCGGAAAATTTCAGGGAGTAAAAATATTATAACATTTATTAACGGGAGAACACATTCTGATTTAATCAGACATGGAATGGTTAATATAAAATTATCAACAGATGATGGCTCTGAGGGGTTTAAGGGTACTGTTGTTCAGCTCTTCCGGAACAGTCTGGATGAGTTGAATAAAGATAAGATCAAGGTTTTCGGCTGCGGACCAAATGCTATGCTCGGGGCATTAAAAGAGCTTTGTATTTCGGAAAATATAGACTGTGAGGTTTCAACAGAATGTGCAATGGCATGCGGATTTGGAATCTGCCAGGGATGTCCCATTGAATCAACCCATCAAAAAGACAAATACCTGCTGGTCTGCAAACATGGTCCTGTATTCAATATAAAGGACATTGTTATATGAATAGTGTAGATCTCAGCGTAAAAGTTGGGCCGATGATTTTCAGGAATCCAATACTCCTTGCCTCAGGAACAGTTGGATACGGAAACGAAATTTCCGAATTTATTGACCTGAATAAAATTGGCGGGATTGTTACAAAATCCTTAAGTTTAAAGCCAAGAAAAGGAAATCCTCCGCAGCGTATTGTTGAAACGCCATCCGGAATGTTAAATGCTATTGGTCTCGCAAATGTAGGTGTAGAAGAATACATAAAAAATAAAATACCTTTTATTGAGAAGTATGATGTACCTTTAATCTGCAATATAGCAGCGAGCACGATCGAAGAATATGTTGAATGCACAAGGATACTGACTGAACAGGAAGCTGTTGATGCGTTTGAAATAAACGTTTCCTGTCCTAATGTCAGAGAGGGAGGACTCCAGTTCGGAAATAATGTAAAAGCTGTAGCGGGAATTACAGAGAAAGTTAAAGCAGTTACAAACAAGCCTGTAATAATTAAATTATCTCCCAACGTTTCATATATATCGGAATTTGCGAAAGCCGTGAAGGATTCAGGCGGGGATGCCGTATCTGCAATAAACACACTAGTTGGTACTGCATTCAACATTTTCACAAAAAAACCTAAGATAAAGAATGTGAATGGAGGGTTATCGGGTCCGGCTATCAAGCCTGTTGCCCTTGCCAAAGTTCTTGAAATAAAACAAAAGGTAGACATACCGGTAATCGGTATCGGCGGAATAATGAACTGGAAAGATGTTATCGAATTTATGATTGTTGGTTCATCAGCAGTACAGATAGGCACACTGAATTTTATCGATCCTACTGCTCCTTTGAAAATCATTAAAGAACTCGAAGAGTACTGCCTTGATGCAGGAATCAGTAAACTTTCGGAACTTACCGGTTCGTATATAATCTGAGAAAAATGGAAATCAATTCTGCACTGGACAAGCTTTATTCCCTTCACCAGTTTAACATTAAACTCGGACTAGAGAATATATCTTCATTTCTTGCAAAAATCGGCGACCCTCAGAAGAAACTGAAAGCATTTCACATTGCAGGATCAAACGGGAAGGGAAGTACTGCAGCATTTACTTCAAGCATATTGCAGGAACTAGGTTATAAAACCGGTTTATACACTTCTCCTCATTTTATCCGGTTTAACGAAAGAGTTAAGATCAACGGAATAGAAATTTCTGATATATTCATTACCGGCTTTATATCGGAATTTGAAAAATTGATCGATGAGCTTCAATTGACTTTTTTTGAAGTCACGACTGCTCTTGCCTTCCAGTATTTTGCTGAGAATAAAGTTGATTACGCGGTTATAGAGACCGGGTTGGGAGGAAGACTTGATGCAACTAACGTTTTGACTCCTCCTGCAGTGATAATTACGACTGTGAGTCTCGAACATACTGCAATACTTGGTGATACAATCGATAAAATTGCCTATGAGAAAGCCGGGATAATAAAAAAGAATGCAAAAGTATTTACAGGCAGACTGCACGATCAGGCGGGAGAAGTTGTAAGGCAGAAATGTAATGATCTGGGAAATGAGCTCTTTATGATAGATGATTATACCCTGGAAAAGGGGGAGATGCTTGAATTGTACACAGAAGAGCTGGAACTGGATGACTGGCGGATGCCCCTTAAGGGAACTTACCAGAAATACAATGCCGCTCTTGCAGCTCTTGCAGTAATAAAGACCCTGGACGTAACAAACTTACATCCTATAGAGCACGGAATTAAACATGTAATTTCTAACACAGGAATTCAGGGACGATATGAGTATTATAGAAAAAGGCCTGATATCATTTTCGACTCTGCACACAATCCTGAAAGTTTTTCAAATTTTATTTCTGAGTTCAAAAAAGATAATAACCGATATAGTAAAAAAGTATTATTATTTGGTGTAATGAGAGATAAAGCTGTAGATGAAATGCTGGGACTTGCAGCGAAAAATTTTGATGAGATACATATTACCCGTGCAAGGTATGAAAGGGCACTTCCTGTTGAAGAATTACTAAACAAAGCTGAAAATTTAAATATTAAAACCATTATTGAGAATAATCCTTCTGAATTTGTAAAGGAATTCGAAAGAAAGGAACAAAATGAATGTCTTGTGGTATCAGGCAGTATGTATCTCCTTGGGGATATAAAATCTGATCTACTTTTATGTAAAAGTGCTTGACATTTTTTTTAATTAGCGCTATGTTTCATTCGAAACCTCTTGTTCCTTTCAAAAGCATTTAAAAAAGAGTAAAATATATAACCCCTAAACAATTCCATTAATTGTATTTATACAAACAAATAATAACTAAGATATTTATTTAACTAATCTTTTAAGGTCGAATTATGCCAATGGATATTTCCGAACTGAAATCCAAAAAAATCGTTGAATTGAATCAAATAGCAAAAGATCTGAATATTTCAGGCTATTCTGATTTAAGGAAACAGGAACTGATATTTAAAATTCTGGAGGGTCAGACTGCTAAAGACGGGCTCACTTTTTCGAGAGGTGTGCTTGAGGTCCTTCCCGACGGATATGGATTTCTTCGTTCTGCTGATTATAATTATTTACCATCGCCTGATGATATATATGTTTCACCCTCACAAATTAAAAAGTTTTCCCTGAGAACAGGGGATTTTGTAAGCGGACAGGTAAGACCGCCGAAGGAAGGTGAAAGATTTTTTGCATTGCTGAGAGTGGAGGCTGTTAATGGTCAGGATCCGGAAGCGATAAGAGAAAGAACACTTTTCGACAACCTTACCCCTGTTTATCCTACAAAAAGGATTTCAATCGAATCAGCCCCTGGCGAATATTCTATGAGAATAATGGATCTTCTTTCACCTATCGGTAAAGGGCAGAGAGGTCTGATCGTTTCTCCTCCTAAAAGCGGTAAAACAATCCTTCTTCAGAAAATAGCCAACTCAATCACAAGAAATCATCCCGAGATCAAGCTACTAATCCTTTTGATAGATGAACGTCCGGAGGAAGTTACCGATATGGAACGTTCAGTTAAGGGAGAAGTGATTTCATCCACTTTTGACGAGCCTGCGGAAAGACACGTCCAGGTGGCAGATATGGTAATAGAAAAAGCCAAGAGACTTGTTGAGGCAAAAGAGGATGTAGTCATTTTGCTTGATAGTATTACTAGACTGGCCCGTGCACATAATATTGTTGTTCCTCACTCGGGCAGAATTCTGTCAGGAGGCGTTGATTCAAACGCTCTTCATAAACCGAAAAGATTTTTCGGTGCTGCAAGAAATACGGAAGACGGCGGCAGTTTGACCATTCTTGCTACTGCCCTTATCGATACCGGCAGCAGAATGGACGATGTTATCTTTGAGGAATTCAAGGGTACGGGTAATATGGAAATTGTGCTCAATAGAGACTTAAGTGACAGAAGAATTTTCCCGGCAATTGATGTAAACCGTTCGGGAACCAGGAGAGAAGATCTGCTTATGAAAGAAGATGAACTTGCCAAAATCTGGATCCTTAGAAAATTACTTAGTGATTTCAGTCCAATTGAAGCTATGGAGTTCCTGCTCGATAAGATGAGAGGGACTAAGACTAACAAAGATTTTCTTACTAATATGAATAGCTAACGGGGCCGCACCTCGCTGGAAGCCCGGCAAAATCGCTGAAATCAGAAATCCCTGCAAGACCTTTGATGCAAAATTATAGTATTGAAAAGGTTAAGCAAGGATATTAGGTTTCAGAAAAAAAAGAAATGAATTGATTAAAAAAATCCTCTTCTTTCTATTATTGATAATATTATCCGGGCTGGGTTATGCGCAGCCCGAGATTCCCCTGTTATTATACTCTGACTTTATTCAAATACCCACCGACTCATCAAGCACTGTTTTCTACACGTACAAAATCCCGTTGAACCGTCTTGTATTTGAAAAAGAAGCAGATCTTTTCCTCGCTCAGTACCGAATGTCTATTGAAGTATTTGATTCAGCTGATACAAAATTTATTACCCGCGGGATCAGGGAGAAGAACATACAGGTTCCTGATTATGATCAGACCAAATCCCCTCTAATTTTTTCGGAAGGAGTACTTGTACTTAACTTAAAGCCTGGAATATACTCTGTAATGGAGATCCTTTATGATTATAAATCGAACAGGGAAATGAAATTACCATTATATAAAATGAAGGTGGATACAATAGATAAATTTATTTCCCCGTTAATTATTGATGAACAGACGATTGAATGCAATGAGCGGATTTCACCCGTGCTGGCGAATTATTCGGGGAAGCTGCCGTTCGACGAAAACAAATACACTTTTATGCTGCCGGTAAATGATGACAATATTGATACTCTTTATGTTAGCATTGTGCAGAACAAAGACACTCTGTACAATGGTATGCTGACCGGGCCGATAAAAGAAAGACTTTCATTCAGGGAGTGTGCAGGCAAGATACTGGTAGATGACAGTGAGGATAACCAGGTATATAATATCTTTAGAATTGACGGACTAAGCCATAGAATTAAAGAAGGCGGTTTTCTGATAGATGTTTCAGCTAACCCAGGGCATCTCAATCAAAAGAAATTCCCCATAGAATGCAAATGGATTAACAAACCCCGCTCTCTGAAAGACCCTGAACTGGCTATCAAAGCTTTGAAGTTTATTGAGCAGGATTCTGTAATAAGTTCTCTCCTCAAAGGGGACGATGAAGAATATAACAGGAACCTCTCATCTTACTGGCAAAGTATTGACCCGACTCCCGGAACACAATTTAATCCCCTGATGCAGGAATTTTATACGCGTATTGATTACGCGGTTAAGAACTTCGCAGCTATCGGCGGTACTAATGGTGCAAACACGGACCGGGGAAAGGTATATATAAAATTTGGGAAACCTGTTGATATAAACCGTACCTCAGACGACCATGGAAATATTATAGAAACATGGACTTACAGCAATCCGCAACGTAAATTTGTATTCGTCGATACAAAAGGAACCGGAGATTTTTCACTGATAAGCGGATGAGAAACAGATACATATTCAGTTGCGGAGATATTAACGGCATAGGTCCCGAAATTGTAATCAAAGCACTCAACCTGATTGCCGGCAAGAGAGGGGCACAATTCATCTTTACCTGTCCGGAAAATGTTTTTAATGCAACCTCCACATTTATTACTCCCGACTTCAAATATAAAACTGTAAGTACAATTGGTGAAATTCAAGATGAGAAGATCATTCTTTTTAACACAGGTAAATTCGCACAATCTTTTGGGAGCCCTACTAAAGCATCCGGTAAAGCTGCCTTCATATCACTTGAAGCTGCGGTTGAAATCCTCAAACAGAGAAAAGCAGATGCATTAATAACCGCTCCGCTCTCTAAAGAAGCTTTACATTCAGCCGGATATAATTATCCCGGTCACACTGAAATGCTTGCAGAATGGTTTGATACAAAGAATTTTGTAATGATGTTTCTTTCGAAGAAACTAAAGGCTGCACTCACAACTATACATAAACCGTTAGCTGCTGTACCCGGGTTAATAACTCCGGCTAAACTTGAATCAGTATTCAGTGTTGTTATCGATAGTCTGAAAAAAGATTTCAAACTGAGCACCCCGGCTATCGGAGTTCTAGGTCTGAATCCTCATGCGGGGGAATCCGGCTTAATTGGCCGTGAGGAAGAAGAAGTGATCAAACCCTTCCTCAAAGAATACAGTCAAAGAAAATATCTGAAAGGGCCCTTTTCATCCGATGCTTACTGGGGAAACAAAACTTACGAGAAATTTGATCTTACGCTGGGAATGTACCATGACCAGGTGCTGATTCCATTTAAACTTCTGAATTTTTCAAAAGGAGTCAATTATACTGCTGGACTACCGGTTGTCAGAACCTCACCTGATCACGGCGTTGCATATGACATTGCAGGAAAAAATACTGCAAAAGAAACTAGCATCCTGGAAGCATTTCATTTCGCTGAGATCATTTTAAATAACAGGAAAAAATGAGCAATCCATCAGATACCAAAATATATATTAAAGTAGCAGACATATACCCTTACCTTATGAGATCGATCCGGTATGATAAGTGGGCAAAATATATTTATGAAATAGTAAAGTCATCAGTGAAATCAACTGATACCATACTGGAACTTGGTGCAGGGAACGGCAAACTTGCATATCATTTTAAGAAGTACTATCCGCATATCATAATTACTGATCTGTCGTTCAATATGCTGAACCAGGGAGGCATCAGCAGTGTTTCAAAAATATGCTGCGATATGTTAAATACTCCTTTCAATTCCAAATTTAACCTGATTTATTCCGCATTCGACAGTGTTAATTATTTAACAAGCCATAAGAAATTGCTTTCTTTCTTCAATGAGATTAAACGGATCTTAAATAAAGATGGTATATTTACCTTTGATGTAAGCCTTGAAAGGAATAGTCTGAAGCATGTCAAAGAGCCCTTCAGAAAAGGAAAATATAAGGGAATATATTTTGTACAAAAGAGTAAATACAGTCCAAGGAGCAGGATTCATAGCAATATATTTAATATTGAAACGGAAACTGAGAAGTTTTGTGAGAATCACAGGCAGAAGATATATCCCTTTGAAGAGTACTTTAGATTTATTGAAAAGGCAGGCCTCTATGTATCTGAATGTTTTGAAGCCTTTACATTTAATAACGGCAATGCAGAATGTGAAAGGGTACAGTTTGTGGTGAGGAACTGATGCTGTCATTTAGTAATGTAATTTATCATTATCCTTCGCAGCCGGTTTTCGAAAACCTTAACCTCGAACTCGATCCAGGAGAATTTATTTTCCTGATAGGGAAGAGCGGTTCAGGCAAGAGTACGCTGCTGCAGATGATTTATATGAATATCCTTCCACAGGCTGGCACTGTAAGAGTAGCTGAATACGAGAGCAAAACCATAAAACCTCAGGTACTTCCTTTTCTCCGAAGGAAGGTCGGTGTTGTATTTCAGGATTTTAAGCTGCTGAAAGACCGAAATATTTATGAGAACCTGTCATTCGTTCTTGCAGTAACAGGAACTTCAGGAAAAGAGATAAAAAAGAGAGTTAATAACGCTCTTTCTGATGTAGGACTACTTCACCGCAGGTACAGTATGCCCGAAGAATTATCGGGGGGAGAAAAACAGAGGGTGGCAATAGCACGGGCTGTAATAAACGAACCTTTGCTGATCCTTGCTGATGAACCGACGGGCAACCTTGACCCTGAAACATCCTCAGAAATCATGGGGATTTTTGAAAAGATAAACTCAAGGGGAACAGCAATAATCTTTGCAACGCACAATTATGAAATTGTAAAAAGATATAATCACAGGATCATAAAATTAGAAAATGGAAAAGCTTATAAAGCTGTTATAAAGCAGAAAGACTGATTTTCCTGCCTGCTTTTTCTTCAAGACCTTTTAAGATCTCGGCTGTTACATCTTCAACTTTGCCTATTCCATCTGCATTAATGACAGAACCCTTCTTCTCATAAAATTCCAATACCGGCCTTGTATTCGACTCATAAACACTTAGTCTCTTTCTTATAACCTCTTCTTTGTCATCATTCCTCTGAAAGAAGCTGTTTTCGGCACCGCATTTGGGACATTTAAGAAGGTTTTTTACTTCCTGATACGTAAAAATATTATTGCATTTGCTGCATGCACGACGGTTAGTCAGCCTGCTGACTATCTCCTCATTATTAGCAGATACATTTACAAGGAAAGTATTTTTAATATTCAGTTCATTTAGCAGTTCATCAAATGCTTCAGCCTGTGCAACTGTGCGTGGGAAACCATAAGGATAAAACCATGCTTACATCTCTGCTGTTCGAGAGTATCCCTGATTATACCTATCATTATATCGTCAGAAACCAGTTCTCCGGCATTCATTATAGTCTGTGCCTTCATTCCGAGAGGAGTTTTATCGTGGACCGCCTGGCGTAAAATATCACCTGTTGAGATATGCGGAATATTCAGTTTAGCTGCCAGAATTTTTGCCTGTGTTCCTTTCCCAACCCCTGGTGCACCAAATAGTATTAAACGCATGATAGTTTCCCTAATTTTTTGAAATACAATTTAATTTTATTGAACTTTTTAAGCAAGTTCTCCATCATCCCTCTTTGACCTTATTTTATTAAAGAACCGGGTCATCATTCCCAGGCTTTCTTCTGAATATACTCCGGAGACTACTTCCAGCCTGTGATTATATAGTCCTCCCTCCGCCAGGTTATAAACTGATCCGCAGGCACCGAATTTGGGGTCGAAAGCAGAGAAATATAACCTTCTAATCCTTGAAGCCAGTAAAGCTCCTGTGCACATAATACAGGGTTCGAGAGTAACATATATATCACATTCATTAAGGCGCCAGTTTTCCACGTACGCTGAAGCAGCTGTCAGAGCAATCATTTCTGCGTGTGCCGTCGCATCGTGCAATTTTTCGACCTGGTTGTAACCTCTACCAATAATTCTGTTATCCTTAACGACGACTGCTCCTACAGGAACTTCGTTATCCCCGAGAGCCTTTTCAGCTTCCTGGAGGGCGGCAAACATAAATTTATATACTTGTTCAGAAAACATATTTCAAATTACTAATTATCAGATCAGTATGGGTATTTAAGATGCAAATACTTAACAACTATTTATTTGTTGTATCCGGCTTGTTTGTAATCTGAGTGGTATCAGGCAGTTTATTGCCAATTTTTACAGAATCCTGTAACTTCTCTCCGGTCTGCTCCGGTGCGGTATTGGTCAATATAATTAAGAATATTATCAGGGGGATAATTATGATCAAAGCTACTACAAGGACCGGGCTGGTTCTTTTCCTGGGTTCTTTCGTCTGCATTCTAACTCCGCACTATTCGAAAAATTATACTGCAAAATAAATATTCACAGCAAGTAGAGAGGTAATTTAATGCACATTAAAAGAAGGAATCTATTGAAAAGGGGAGCCGAAGGCCCCCTTTAATGAAGGTGAGATTTATTCAGATAAGTTTTCATAATGGACGATTAAACAGGAAATTGATAGTTTCTGAACCGTATCTGAATCGTATATAAAG
>DATFVA010000460.1:0-3483 GCA_035260565.1 Ignavibacteriaceae bacterium
TCGTGTACCGGATCTTTCCTCCACTCATCTTTCTTTATTTCTTCTTTCCCTTTTTGCTTAACTTTTTCGGCAAAATTAATCAGCCGCTCAGTTGCATCCTGTTTCTTATTAAAAATGACATCCTCTACAAGCTGCAGAAGATCTTTTGGAATTTCTTCGTAAACTTCAAGCTGGCCGGCATTAACGATTCCCATATCCATTCCGGCTTTAATTGCATGATATAAAAATGCCGAATGCATTGCTTCGCGAACGACATCATTTCCGCGAAAAGAAAAAGAAATATTGCTTACTCCCCCGCTTACTTTTGCAAATAACAGATTCTGTTTTATCCACCGGGTTGCTTCGATATAATCGACCGCATAATTATTATGCTCTTCCATACCTGTAGCAATTGTAAGAATATTTGGGTCGAAGATTATATCCTGCGGAGGGAAACCAATTTCATTCACAAGAATATCATATGCTCTTTTACACACAGCAATTTTTTTTTCAAACGAATCAGCCTGACCTTTTTCATCGAATGCCATTACAATTACAGCGGCACCGTACTGCAATATTTTTCTCGCATGCTCCTTAAAAACATCTTCCCCTTCCTTCAAACTAATTGAGTTTACAATTCCTTTTCCCTGCAGACATTTCAGGCCTTCTACTATTACGCTCCATTTCGATGAATCGATCATAACCGGAAGTTTTGCAATATCAGGTTCAACAGCAACAAGATTAAGAAATTTATTCATTACTATTTCAGATTCCAGAAGACCTTCATCCATATTTACATCAAGAACCTGGGCGCCTCCTTCCACCTGGCTGCGGGCTACCGACAGGGCTTCTTCATAATTCTCATCTTTAATGAGCCTGGCAAATTTCTTTGACCCTGTAACATTTGTTCTTTCGCCTATATTCATAAAATTTGAATCGGGACGCAGGACAACCGGCTCCAACCCGCTTAACCTTAAGTATGGCTCCACTTCAGGAATTTGACGCGGTTTAATATCAGCCACAAACCCGGCGATAGCTTTAATATGTTCGGGAGTTGTACCGCAGCATCCACCTACAAGGTTATAAAAACCTGCTTCTCCGAATTCCTTTAATAATGACGAAGTTATTTCTGCCGTTTCATCATATTCCCCCAGTTCATTCGGCAGTCCTGCATTCGGATAAACGTGAACAAAATAGGGTGCAATCCGGGAAAGCTCTTCAAGGAACGGTCTGATCTGTACAGCCCCGAGAGAGCAGTTTAAGCCGACGCTTAAAATATTTTTGGCGTGAGAAACAGAAATAAAGAAGGCTTCCGTAGTTTGACCCGAAAGATTTCTTCCGCTTAAGTCAACTATGGTTCCCGAAATGATAAGCGGTATCTCTTTCTTAGCTTCATTTAAGTATTCCTCAACGGCATAAATTGCAGCTTTTGAATTAAGCGTATCAAATATGGTTTCAATAAGCAGAATATCTACGCCTCCCTCAATAAGCGCTTTTGCCTGGTTGTAATAGGCTTTTACCATTTCACCAAACGTGACAGAGCGGAATCCGGGATCATTTACTTTAGGAGAGAGTGAAAGTGTTTTGTTTGTCGGGCCCAGGCTCCCGGCAACAAACCTTGGTTTTGCAGGATCTCTTTTAATAAATTCATCTGCAGCTGTTCTTGCATTTTTTGCTGCAGCAAAATTTATTTCATAAACAAGATTTTCCGTTCCATAATCAGATTGAGATATCTCTGTACCGTTAAAAGTATTCGTCTCAATTATATCAGCGCCGGCCTGGAGATATTCCCTGTGAATATCCGTGATAATATCAGGCCTGGTCAGATTCAGAATTTCATTGTTTCCCTTTAAATCTTTAGGGTGGCGAAGGAACCTTTCACCGCGGAAATCCTTTTCAGTAAGTTTATGCTGCTGAATTAAGGTACCCATTGCACCATCGAAAACAAGAATTCTTTCCCTGAGCAGTTGTTTCAATATATTAATTTTTGACTCCGTCATTTCAGAAATGAATGAATTTATTAGTGAGTGATAATATTTTGTATAAGCCGATAGCTTTATAAAGTATCCAAATATAACTAAATTGCTTTCTATTATAAATCCTATTTAAAAACATAATCGGCATTATATGATAATAGTTACAGGCGGGGCAGGCTTCATAGGGAGCGCTGTAATCCGGCATCTTAATAAGAGAGGGAAATCGGATATTCTTATAGTTGATGAGCTGGGCCTGACTGATAAATGGAAAAATCTTGTCCCTTTGAATTTCTCTGATTTTATGAATAAGCTCGTTTTCATTGAAAAGCTGGATCGCCTTGACCTTGATATTGAAGCAGTGATCCATATGGGAGCAAACTCCTCCACCACGGAAAAAGATGCCGACCACTTACTTGTTAACAATTATGAATACACAAGGAAGTTAGCTGAATTCTGCCTGCGGAAAAATATCCGTTTTATATATGCTTCTTCTGCAGCAACATACGGGGATGGTTCATCAGGATTTGATGACAGTCCGGCACTGTCCGCCTCTCTCCGTCCGCTAAATATGTACGGCTATTCCAAAAATCTTTTTGATATCAAAGCAGAAAAACAGGGCTGGTTCGATAAGATCGTCGGATTAAAATATTTCAATGTATACGGGCCGAATGAATACCATAAAGGTGATATGCGCAGTGTTGTTCACAAAGCTTTTGAACAGATCAGGGATACAGGCAAAGTGAAGTTATTTAAATCGATGAACCCGGAATATAAAGACGGTGAACAGATGCGAGATTTCATCTATGTGAAGGATGCCGTTGATATGACATTGTTCTTCCTTGATAATAATTCCCCAGGACTTTACAATGTCGGGACAGGAAAAGCAAGAACCTGGAAAGACCTGGTTACCTCTATATTCAATGCAATGAACATGCCGATAAATATAGAATACATTGAATTACCTGCGGAAATAGCAGACAGGTACCAGTATTTTACAGAAGCCGGAATATCTAAAATAAAAGAAGCCGGTTATTCCAATAAGATCTTTTCGTTAGAAGATGGAGTAACCGACTATGTTAAAAATTACCTGATGAAAGACCTCTACCTGGGGTATTAATTATAAGGAACTTCGTCATCATCGAATAAATCATCGTCCTCATCTTCTTCAAAATCGAAGTCTTCCTCATAGACTTCCTCTTCATCTACAATGTCTTCATCCGGTTCCTCTTCTACATCCTCTTCATCTTCATCATTATTGTAGTAGTCATCCCCCTCTTCATCATCCTCCTCTTCGTCTTCATCATCTTCTTCGTCTTTCCGTGAAGCAAAGAATGCCTTAACTCTTTCATCTTCCGCTTCCCGGGAATGCTCAAAGGAGTCGGGTGGAAATTCTTCGGAGAAATTCATCTCAGCAGTCATTACTATGGGTCTCCTTGTTTTTAAAATATAACCAAAAGTTATATTCAAATATTTTCAAAATAATTTAAAGTGCAAAGCCTAAATAAATTTAATTTGGAAATAATATTTT
>DATFVA010000461.1:0-4724 GCA_035260565.1 Ignavibacteriaceae bacterium
TTATAAATTTATTTAAAGAAGTAAAGAGAGGATTATTGAGCTTAACTTCTCAAAATCATGACACAACACACGTTCAGAAGGCAATAGAATTTATTGCTTTCTTTGCTGCAAAACAAGGGTTTAGCACAAATAGTTCCAAAGTAAATGAATTGCCCAAGGGCTCAAGATTTCGTCCGGCAGCTGCCGGACTCAACTGCAATGTCTGAATAGGAAGGGCACAAAGTAAAGGGAAAAGTACGATTACATTTATAAATATTTAAAGCTAAACGCCGTTTGGTTCTACATCTGAGATGCAGGTCAGGAGAAGCGAGCACGGCCGTAACCTAATCAGCGAAAATCCATTTAATCTGTTCAATCAGTGTTGCATTTTTCAAGGCACAAGTAACAAATAAGATTTCTTCCGCGGATGCGGCACAGGTCAGTCGTCCCGGATAGTCGTTGACTGAAATACCTGGAATTCCTCAAAAAAGGCAAAATTACTCCATACAGGAACTAATTCATTTTAATTTTTCCGGGCTATAATTCCAGCGCCTCTGCGGCGGTTTTATATTGATCCGGGTTGACATAGAGTACATATCCGAATCCACCTCGTCCATCTGTAACTGCATTTGAAGAATATACATTCACCTTTGCTTCGAAGAGTTTTTGGTGAATATCTACGAGGGCGCCGATTTCATCATCTCCCAGAATTAAAAAGGCTGGATTTGGACCGTCGAGATGGAGATTTGCATTTTTAGCTTCGACTATGAGTTTTGACGGATCTTCAGGAAATAAAGTAAATTGTGTACGCAGCGGTCCTGTGGGTACACAGGTAAAAGCATGCAGGTTAACGCCAACCTTAGCAAGGAATGATAATAGTTTATAGGATTCGCCGGGATGATCCTCAACCGAGCAGTAATAGTAATCAACTTTTTTGATCTTAGTTGCCATTTTACCTCCGGTATTTCAGGCTTTTGGATTTTGAACTGAACGGTTTTTTATTGCTGTAAAATAATTAAAAGAATTATTAAAATTCTACACCTCAGTATAGCCGGAGTTTTTTATCCATAAAATCCGCAAGATTCTCAGCCCTGGCCTCTGCAAGCGTCCTGATCTTTTTGGTAACCTTACTAAAGAATTTAAAGTTTACACTTACAATGTCTTTTACAATTGTCCTCTTCCATGTGCCGATTACCTGACCTCTGAAAACGATGATAGGGAAAAACATACCATTTAAGGTAACGTATTTTTTTGCATTACCCCGATTCAGTACAGCCGATCTGTCGGTATATCCTATCAGATATTCATCGAAAGCCGGGAGAAGGTGAAGTGAGGTATCTTCCGGAATGTTGAGGTGCTTTGCAGAGTACCAATAAATATTTTCTCCTGTACCGACTGAGGAAAGTTCAGATTTTACCATTTCCAGAGCAGATTTTGCCTGAGTGAGTGTCAGTCCTGCCCACCATGCAAAGTCTTTTACTGAAGCAGGACCTCTGCTGATGAAGTAAATGCGCGCCAGCTTCGCCATCGCCTCTTCCTTTTTAATTTTCGGGGAGTTCTTAAGCCTTTCAGAAATTAATGCATAAGTCTGTTTATTTCCTTCGGGTATTCCGCTGCAGATCAAACCTGATAGTTCGGCCTCTGCAAAAATATGAGAGGCCCTGTTCAGATCTGTTTTTATTCCGGCATTATTAAGGCGCATCATTATCCCGTTACGTGTGAGATGATTATTACCGGCAAGCGCTTCGCTGATAATCTTTTTACATTTTTTGAATACTGCGGACGATAGTCCCATTTGATCATGTCTTCCATTCATCGAGGCTTTAATTCGCGAAGCTGTAAGGTCAAGCATCCATTGGAGATCATCAGATGATACAAAATGCCACGTGGGTCTCAGAACATGCGTTCGTATAATATCTCCATTAATTATTGCTTTATCAATCAGCCGGCTGCCGGCTTCTTTCAGACGGAGAGCAATTGCCAACCTGGCCATCATATAGTCCTGCGACTGTACAGCGCCCAGGTACCCGACCAGTTTTTTTACGCTTGTAAACTCAGGCCTGGAGAGCTGCTGTGCCGCCAGCCGGGCAGATGCTATTTGTTCTACTTTCATTTCAGTAATTCCAGGTATTTGTCTATATATTTCCCGAGATGCTTTCTCCGGTACTGCATAATATAGCGGGGATGATCCAGCGGAACGATCTCTTCAAAGAGATTCTCATTAGCGTTCAGTCCGGTTAAAAATTTATAATTCTTACCGGAGCCGAGACAGAAACAGACCTTTGTATTTATTCCGAAAGATAATTGTTTCTTTAACGTTGATACAATAAAATCGTACGCTGCATCCTTCAGCTTCTTATCGTCGTAATAATTATAATTTACCTGTTTTTCATGTTTGCTTTTTTTTGTGAATCCGAGCGGACAAACAGCACTGATAAAATATCTGGAATAAAATTTCTTCACGCCTCCGTAAGCTTCGATCATTTTATAGATAAATTCCGATGAAGTTTCAAATGACTTTACATCTTTCAGCTTAATTCCGCAGAACTTCTCAAGCCGGATTGTATCTGTAAAAGCTATTCCAGTTACACCTGCACCGTGCCGTCCGGGATTTATTCCAAGTATAATATTTCTTTTATTATTGTCGCTGAAAAATTTGTTAAAGAATTCACATGCTGCTGTCAGAACATCAGGATTTTCCTTATAAGGATTCATCACATTGATATTATCCGGAAGGGCGCCGGTGTACTTCAGATTTTTATTAAATGAATTTACGTTATCTGCAAAAGACATTTGAATCATGAATTATGAATGATGAATAAGAATAAATAATTTACGAATTATTTCCCTCATTTGAAGATGGGAGACCGGGGGAATGAGGGAGGGGGAGATGAAGGTTTTACTTCGTGTTTTTAAGCTTCGCAGCAGCTAAGAAAATGTTGAAATAATTAACAGGATTGACAAAATGTCAGAGCCCGTATTAAGGACGTATTTGTGCCGTAGTTATGACGTATTTGTGACGTAGTTGGGCTCAAAATGAGACAGTGGAAAAACAGCTAAAAATCGCAACTTTCAACTGGTGAAAAATTTAACATATGACAAAATGTCAGTGTCTCAAAATCAGACAGAAGAATGAGGGATGGGGGAGTTGGGTAACTAAGAGAAGGGGAGTTTGAGGGACTAAATTCGCCAATCCGCTGGATTCATTCCTCAACTCCGTAAAAGTTTTTTATATTGCAGTATTCAATCAGATTCAGGAATGAGTACTAAAGTATGAACAAACTTTTGAAGCGGGCCTTAATATTGGCTATAATCACAGTAGTGTATAATGTGATAGAAGGGCTCGTCTCTGTTTTCTTCGGAGCGAAAGATGAAACCCTCGCTCTGCTCGGATTTGGTGTCGACAGTTTTGTTGAAGTTATCTCCGGGATCGGCATCCTCCATATGGTTCTCCGTATGAAATATTCAAAGGTAAACCAAAGAGATAAATTTGAAAGGACTGCGTTATTAATTAATGGTTCGGCATTCTATCTTCTAACTTTAGGACTAATTGCCGGTTCAGTGCTGAATATATTATATGACGTAAAACCGACAACCACCTTCGCCGGTATAATCATCTCTGTAATATCAATCGGTACGATGTATTACCTGATGAATGCTAAATTGAAGACCGGTCATGAAATGAAATCGGATGCAATTATAGCAGATGCCAACTGTACAAAGACCTGCTTCTACCTTTCGTTTATTCTGCTGGCATCAAGCGGACTATATGAGATTTTTCATATCTCATATTTTGATGTTCTCGGATCTCTGGGAATAGCTTATTATGCTTTCAAAGAGGGGAGAGAATCGTTTGAGAAATCAAAGTCAGCAGAGATTAGTTGTGAGTGTGACGATTGAGGATGGATCATTAGTTGGGTTTTTACCGCGAGGGCGCAAAGGCGCGAAGGGGGGAGAGGAGGGGGACTAAGGGACTGGGAGACTGTGTGAGGGAGGGACGGGGAGAGTGAGAGATCTTGGAAACCGAAAATCAGAAATCAGAAGTCAGAAATCAGAAATCGGAGATCGGTAGGAGTGAGTAGGTTGAGCAGGAAGCAAGATAAAAGATGAAAGTAACAAGTAACAAGTAAAACTTTCGGGATTCTTCATTGGGTTGGTTTACCGCGGAGGCGCGGAGGGAAGAAGATGAGAAGGTAAGAAGATGAGGGGGAGGATGCAAGATAAAAGATAAAAGTAACAAGGAAGAAGTCAGGCGAACCCGTCCCGTCGCTGGCGGAATCGCTTTACAGATGTCCCTCTTAATGAAAAGTCTGGGAGCCATACACTGCGTGCCTGCCCCGACGCCAGGCGGGGGTTCGACAATCAACCAATCAGCCAATCACTCGTGATTCAATCATTCATTCTACATTCAACCATTCATTATTTATTTGGAGTTTTGGATTGAGTCTGCTTTGTTTTCATTACAGAATATTTTAAGTATTTTAGCCGCATACCATTATAAAAAACTGTATGTTGACCGACGAAACCAAAGTGGAAATAAAAAAGAGACTTCTTGAGAAATTTGAATTAAAAAAGATAATAATATTCGGTTCACAGGCAAGGGGAACTGCTGATAACAGAAGCGATATTGATTTGCTGATCGTAAGCCAAGAGATTCCGGATAGATACAAATTAATGAGGGAAATCAGGAGATCACTTCTGCCAATGGATTTCGCATTTGATATTATAGCAGTAACACCGGAAGA
>DATFVA010000462.1:0-6971 GCA_035260565.1 Ignavibacteriaceae bacterium
CTCCGCTGGAACTAAGGGCGAAGCAGGCGCAGGAAGCATATGAACTTAATAACTTTCACGATGCATTGGACTTTGTTAAAAAGGAGGATGCATCCAGAAGAAATTATCTGAAATCATATTTCCTTAAAGACATTGAAGATCCGCTGCTGTATCACCTGGTTGTAAATACTTCGGCGATGAGCTACGATGAAGCAGCGGAAATTATAGCCGGATCGGTTGTGCGGAGGTTCCGGGAGCTCTACTACAATTTGACTGTGTGACATTGCCGCTTGAAATATGTTTTTAGACGCGCGGCGGTTTTTCCATAACGGAATCATAAAGAATCCTATATTGCTTCTTTTACGGATTTCCCTTAGATTTCTTTTAATAAAAATGAAATTCCGGGGAGTCTATGGGAACCTTCAAGGAAATTATAAAACAGAATAATTCGTCTTTATCCTTTTTTATTGAAAACTAATGTACAGGATAACTCTTTTTCTGGTTTTGCTCCTGAGTGTCATAACCTCATCCATTTATCCTCAGTCTACGGATGCTTACCAATCATTGTTCAAGCTCGGCTCAACGCCTTTCATCAATAAATCGAAAATTAATGCAGGACTTTCATATGGTATCAATTATGGCTCGCCTTCCACTATACTTCAGCGATGGATACTGCCGGATTTTAACAAAGATATAATGTTCAGTGATATTAAGGGATATCTTTCTTTTGGTCCTGTGGCAGAAGTTTATCTGAAATATACGGAGGGACATTCATTTGCTTATAATAGTTCGTACCTGGGTGAAGATCGAAGTACAAAACGATATAACTATGGCATAAAATATAAATTTATTGAATCAGGAGGCTATGTTCCGGATGCGGCTGTTGAGATAAATTCCGAATATCCGGTGTCGCTTTCTGCAGGATCAGCTGATGAAGCATTTAAGTATTACGTTTGTGTTGACTTCGGGTACTTTTATTTTTTATTGCCGCGCAGGTACTCCGCCGGAGCTGCTTACACTTTAATGGATAATGTGAGTTTATTTGCCGAAACCAACTACGAAGCTGAATGGGACACTCAAACCCGAAGTTATTCTGTAAGGACCGGTATCGACCTCTCATTATATAATTATGTTCATCTGGATCTTGCTTTATTTTATTTTAATTTCAGGTTCAGGGACATAATTCCCGGTCGTACTGGTTTCACCTGGGAGGATCCCGGACATCTCCTTACGATGCCTGAGAAGAATAAATATTACCTCTTAAGCAGCAGTATTACCATTAACCTGGATATATTAAAATAGAAATCCCCTGATCTGAACTTTAATACTTGAAATCGCGGATGATCTTGTCGACGGCTTCTTTGGCGATGCCTTCGCCGAATTTTGCATGAGTTTTGGGCTCTTCTTTCAATTGAGGTGAGATGATTCTTTCGTGAAGCGGCTGAGTAACAAGTTTCTTTTCGAAGGTGGGATTGCCTGCCCTTGCTCTTAATCTTTCTTCAATCTCCATCATAAAGCTGCTCTTGCCGCCGAGTTCTTTTACCATCTTAAATGATGTTACTGTATTGCCCGGGTTAATTGGGTTGGTTTCGAAAGCGAGCGCTTTAATATTCATCAAATGTTTCGCTGTTATATTATCTGAGATAATTGATCCGCCGATTGTACCAGGCCCAAGTGTCATTGACGGATTAAGTGCCGTAGTGTAGCCTACTGCACCAACTGAAGCCACGGTATTAACCAGTATTCGGAATGCGGGTTTCTCCAGTGCAAATTTCATTATAACAGGTTCATCGTTTGAATGGATTGCCATTGTATGTCCTATTCCCCCGAAGTTCAGAAGTTCGATGCATCGGTGACAGCCTTCCAGCCATCCGTCAGCTGTATAAAAGGCAAGAATAGGCGACAGTTTTTCCATGGAAAGGGGTTCACTTTTACCTACTTCAAAGCATTCGGCCATAAGCACTTTAGTTCCTTCAGGCACCTTAAATCCTGCATAGCTTGCTATGAACTCAGCCGGCTGTCCCACTATAGCCGGATTTATCCTGAAATCCTTTTGAATTGCTATTGCCAGCTTCTCCTTTTCTCCTGCGTTTACAAAATATCCGCCGCGGCTTTTAACTTCCTCTATTACTTTCTCCTTTAATGGCAGGTCAACTATCATTGCCTGTTCAGAAGAACAGAGAGTCCCGTTATCAAAAGTGGTTCCGTATAGTATATCCGCAACTGCTTTTTTATAGTCGGCGGTTCTCTCAATAAAGGCAGGCACATTTCCTGAGCCAACGCCGTATGCGGGCTTTCCCGAACTATATGCTGCTTTAACCATAGGAGTGCTGCCTGTAGCGAGTATTAGGGCAATGTCCTTACTGCGCATAAGCTCTTCCGTACCCTCAATCGTAGGCTCAGATAGACACTCAATGAGTCCCTCCGGGGCACCGGCAGCAGCAGCTGCATCCGCCAATATTCTTAAAGCTTCTGCGGTGCATTTTGCAGTGCGGGGATGAGGACTGGCAACTACCGCATTTCTGCATTTCAATGAAATCAATGCCTTGAACATTGCAGTAGAAGTGGGATTGGTGGAAGGTATCAGAGCACAGACCACTCCCATAGGTACGCCGATCTTTAATATTTTTCCATTTGCTTCGATATCGACAATTCCTGCTGTCTTTAAGTCCTTTATGGATTCGTAAACATTCTTAGTGGCGAAACGGTTTTTTATTATTTTATCCTCATACTTTCCGAATCCACTTTCATCTACAGCCATTCGTGCAAGTTTCTCCGCGGCATCATAACCTGCCTCTGCCATGGCCTTGATTACGTGGTCTACCTGCTGCTGAGAATAATGACTGAATTCAAGCTGGGCTTGCTTTGCCTTTGCCGCCAGGTGCCGGGCTTCCTGTATTGATCTAAGATCACTGTCGTAATTCATTGAATCCTCTTAATATCGCACCAAATATATTTAATGATGAATAGATATTCAATTTAAAACAGAAGAGGGTGTACTATTAATGAGCGGTGCCTGATTCCCCGGGAATTTGATCATAAAGATTGAGGAGAGATAAAACGGTTTAATTCAGAGGATGCTTCGTAGTTTTTCATACCCTGATTTACTTACCGGCAGTTTTGTGCCGTCATCAAGCATCAGCCTGTATGTTTCCTTCTCAACAAGTTCAATTTTCTTAATACGGGAAACAGAGGTTATGTAGGATCTGTGGATTCTTAAAAAATCATCGGGAGGCAGATGTACTTCCAGGTACTTCATGGTCTTCTGCTTAAGGTAGCTGCCTTCGGAGGAATGAATCATCACATAATCGTCCTTTGCTTCGATATACCTGATTGTATCAACCGGAATAATATGGATTCTGGATCCATCCTTTATGACGATACGTTCAAGGAAGTCGGCTGTTTCCTGGGTATGCGATATTAGTCCGTTTATAATCTCATTCCCGCGGGATTTACTTTTCAGAAGAAGTTTTGCCTTTACGAGTGCTTCTTCAAAGCGATCAGCCGAAAATGGTTTCAGAAGGTAATCAGCCGCATTTACCTCAAATGCCTTTATAGCATACTGGTCATATGCTGTAGTAAAAATAATCACAGGGGGATTATCGAGCAATTCCAGCATTTCGAACCCGGTTAGTTTAGGCATCTGGATATCGAGAAAAACGATGTCGGGGTTCAGCTCGTTGATTTTCTTTACAGCTTCAAAACCATTCGAGCATTCGGCTGCAATTTCAAATTCATCGTAGGCAGAAAGATACTTCCTTACTATCTGGCGGCCCAGATTTTCATCGTCGATTATTACGGTCGAAATTTTCTTTTCCATGATGAGAAATGTTAAATGAGACTACAAATATAATGAATTTTGTGGTTGGTCTATTACTGTCCGGGAGATCACCGTGTATCAAGTGGTGATGAGTATGAAATATTTGTTTAATTCGGGGTAATATGGTATTTAGAACGTATGTGGAACGTATGTGAGACGTATGTGAGACGTATGTGGAACGTATTTATGACGTATTTGTGCTGTATTTGGTATATTATTAAGGTATATATTAATTCCCAATTGAATATAAAAAGGGGAGAAAAAAGAAGAGGCTCCTAGAAAGATTAGATTTAAGTGATTGCAAAAAACAAAAAAATAATCCCAAAGAAGTTTCTATATGGAAGATAAACAAGTTTCTTAAAGGCCAAATTGCACTTAAAGCAGCCTGAAGATATTGAGTTAAGTTTATTTAGTCATTATCTGGAAATGATGAAAATAACAGGAAGGGAGCTATTTTAGTCCCGGCTAACCCCTTGATGTGTCAATCAGCCGGGATGAAAATTGTGGAATTTAAGAAGGCTGCTGCGGCACGAAGAGCAGCACCCTGAACACGCCATTATCTTTAACAATCTGCATCAGGTTTTCCTGGCCATATATCAGTTTAAGGCGTTCCTGAATATTCTTTAGTCCCACGCCCGTACCCTTTTTCGATTTCGTTTCAGGGTCGTAAGTATTTTCGACCTCTATCTTCAGATATCCGTTTTCACTTCCGCATTTCAGCCTGACCCTTACTATTTCCAGCGACTCATACACAGCATGCTTTATCGCATTCTCAAAAAGCGGCTGAAGAAGCATATTCGGCACCTCCGCCTCAAGACATTCGTCCGATACTTCCTCTAAATAATCAAATTTATCCTCAAACCTTATCTTTTCAATCTCGAGATAGAGCTTTATATTCTTCAACTCCGCTCTCAGCTTATTCTTCTGCTGTTCATTATTTGCAAGGGTATACCTTAAAAATTCAGCAAGCTTAAGTATCATTCCGCGTGCTTTTTCGGGATCTATAGTAGTAAGAGCACTCATTGAATTAAGACTATTGAATATAAAATGGGGATTTATCTGGAACTTAAGAGACTTAAGTTCAGCCTGGGTGACAAGGTTCCTCAGCTCCGACTCGTGCAGCTTTCTTTCCTGGAATCCCGAATAGTATATAATAAGGTAATAAAATGAAGTGATGACAAAATATATGAGCACCCCGATCAGGAAACGCCAGGGAAGGGTAGTGATAAAAAAGTTCTCATAGCTGCTGTCAAATCCGGGCAAACTTTTCATGATAAGGTAGCCGCTTAGAAGCCATATTGCCGAAATGAAACCAGCGCCGATAATATGGTTAATTATAATCCTGTAAAATGCTGTGTTCTCAAAAGGAATATAGCGGGTTGAGTACCAGAAACTTAGTCCCAGCCCGCTTAATATCAGGTTGAAAACCAGACTGTCGGAAATAGATGTTGCCGCATCCAGCTTCAGCGCCAGGTTTAACAGCAGAAAATTTATTAAGATCACTACCAGCCAGAACAGGAAATAAAAATAAATATTTCTCCGGCTGCTTATTATGGGATTACTTTCCATTATCTGACTAATAAGTTTTAATTTCGCCGCCGCCCATTATAACAACACCCTTTATAATAAGAGTGCTTTCGGGGTTGATCTGCACATTGGGTCCTCTCATTCCTTTATGTGAAAAACCTCCGAATAAAGGAAGGACATTTATAATGACATTCCACTCTTTCGGGACAATTAATGTTGTGCCGCCGAAAATTGCTGTAACATCGAGGACATGATTTCCCGGAGCCAGTTTGCACCTTGTAAGATCTATTTCCGATCCGCCGAAAATTGCAGTTACATTACCCCCCTGGAAATTGCTGGATGAAATGAATTTATGTCCTCCGCCGAAAATCGCCACGTCATCTATTCTGTCAATTTCCCCGGCATACTCCCCGGTGGAAGCGCCGCCCTGGCCGGTTCCTTCAGGCGAATTATAGGAATATTTATATCCTGAAGGGCCTCTTCTTTTGGTGAGAATGTAAATACCCAGAGCTATTATAAGTATAGAAAAGAATACTCCGCCGTTAAAAGAGATCCACGGAAAGATCCGCGGCAGCAGCCAGAAAGTACCTATAACTATAAGAATAATGCCGGCTCCCTTTTTTTCGGAATTGACGAGGATGAGGATACCTATAACTATCAGGATCGTCGGAAAAGAAAAAATAACATGAGGGATATTAAAGTACATGAAGTTAAGATTATCTAATAAGAATAAAGCTCCCAGTATTACAAGTACAAATCCCAGGAATATTCTGCTGTTTGCTTTTGTGCGGTTCTCTATCATTTTATTTTCCTCTGCATAAAAATTTTAGTTCTCGTGTAAACTTAAATGAGTTATTTCCGATAATAAATAAGAAATCGGTGAATTACGGAAAAACACCGGTAAAAAATATAAAGTGTTTCAATTTAGAACCGGAGTCTGAAAATCTGACAGTATTACGCCGGGATTTCAGTTTCTGGGGACAAATGCAGCGGCCAGCGGAGAAAACAAAAACGGTATCAGAAGCAGGAATCGAAATTATTTAGATTTAATATAGGTAGGATCTCCCCTGATAGATTCTGGCATAAGTATTGATTGCTTATAACAAATATTCGAGCTGTTGTTTGCCGATTACCTGCAGCTTCTTTAGTGAAGGCGGAATTTTTGAGTTTCCAGGTAAAACTCTTCTACAAACAACAGCTCACCGATTTTTAAACCCGTCCTGTAATCATGTTACACAGCCTGACAGAATTTTATTAATACTTCAGGTATTGCATTGCCGCGTGCCGTTCATCGTAATTGAACTGAACGGATTGTCTTATATGTTTCGGTAATCTTCAACTAAATTATTTAAGAAGTAAGAGTAAATCTTCCTGTTTAAAAAACATTTGTTAACCTTTATTTAAGCAGGAGCATTTTCCTTGTCTCAGAGAAAGAGCCCGACTGAACCTGGTAAAAGTACAGACCGGCAGGTAATTTATACGCATTGAAAACGATGTCATGCCGACCCGCTTCCTGGATTTCATTTACTGGAACCGCAATTTGTTGAGCTAGCAAGTTATATACATTTATACATACCTTACCGCTCTGCGGAATATAATAACTGATTCTAGTAGAAGGGTTGAAAGGGTTCGGATAATTCTGGTA
>DATFVA010000463.1:0-6454 GCA_035260565.1 Ignavibacteriaceae bacterium
TCTTCGATACTTCAGGGTAAAAAATTGAGTCTTTTTTAATAATCTATGGGGAGGTTAGAATGAAGAGCTTAAACAAAACTTTCGTGTTATTTTTTCTTTTTTCACTTTTCTTTCCAGCTACAATAATGAGCCAGAATTTTGAGGACTTTCAAAAGAGCGTACTTATCGATATCCCTGGTGATAATTATGATTTCGATTTACTCTCAAGCGGGAAGCCTTATCCCTTCTATAATTTTTACATAACCTGGGTCAATAATAATAATTCCATTTATACTATCTATCTGAAAAAAGTTACTCCTGAAACAATAGATACTAACATTGTTATATCTTCAGATAGTGTGATAAAGTCAAATCCTCAAATCGCATACAATTCAATTGGTCAGGATATGACTATTATGTGGGAAAATTTTTCGGAACCATTTTACCGGATTGTTGGTCGGGATTATTCTGATACTTCTCTTTCAAATGAAATTGTATATAGGGATTCGTTAAGTGATGATCCGCAAATTACAATGAATTACAATCACATAGCGTGGATTATGGACGGTGATTTATATTTTGAAGAGTTGCACCCGAATGTTTCAGGTGCGATCATGATTGATACTTTCTGTACTTCGCCTTCGATCGTTACGGATGAGACATGGTCAGGAGAACCGGCGTTTATTTATGAAAAATCTTTCGGGAGCGATCACCGTATCTACATTGCAGAGTATATAAATTTTCCAAATCCCTACTGGGTATATTCAGAGATTGCTGACGGCGATAACCGGAAGCCCGAATTCGGAGCCGGCGACGGAATTTCATTTGAGTCAGTTGCAGGCAGTATAACCAAAATCAAGTACTATCCATATTTTGCTCCTGAACCCGATTTATTAATTACACAGAATACCGGCTGTAATTATAAGAATCCTGATGTTTTCTCATACCCGCAGGTAACCGATCAGCAGGATACCCCATTTTTTGTAGTCTTTGACACTGATTCACTTGAGAATAATAATGAGGTCATGTTACAAGCGTTTTATTACGGGGATCAGTTCATTAACCTTTCGGATATGGAGGGAGATGACTATAAACCTAAAGCTGATTTGATGTTGTATAATGATATTGCTTATGTTGCGATAGTCTGGGAGCACCAGGACGGAATACATAGTACTATCTGGATGGCAAAGACTTTATATTTTCCTGCCGGCGGTGTTAAGCAGGAAGGGAACGATTTTGGCTCGTTTGAACTGCTTCAGAATTATCCCAACCCGTTTAATCCTGCAACTACTATTGAATTTACCCTGAAGCTGGGAAGTGATGTAAGGGTTACGGTATTCGATATCCTTGGAAACAGAATCGCAACCCTGGTTGACGGCTATGAATACGCCGGCAGTCATAAAGTTATATTCGACGGGAAGAATCTATCCAGCGGGATTTATTTTTATTCGATAGAGGTTAATAATCTTCAGCAAACAAAAGCGATGATACTGTTGAGGTAGAAATATTTTTGAGGGGGGTAAAGAGGGGAATCTGCCGATAATTGCAGACTTGCAAAGCAATTAAGGGTTTATCCTGCACTGTTTTTAGCCGCACGCTATGTATTCCCGGTATTTTTTATCCGTTACAATATCTGTGGGTTTTAATCTGTTTCACCTGGTTTGTTGGCCTTGTTATACTATCATAAATTCTTTAAATTTTGACCAGTTAATCTAAAACCCCCAAATGAGAATTTACAGTTAAGCTTTTTACAAGTTTAATTTTATTATTCATTTTTTTTATAATTCATTAACCAAGAGGAAAAATAATGGGAAAAAAAGAAGATAAAATTCCTGGTAAGGTAATAGACGCCATGAATGAAGGAGAAGCCCAGTGCCCATTTACAACCGGGGCGCTGAAACATGGTGCCGGCGGCGGTACAAGAAACCGTGACTGGTGGCCGAATTTATTAAACCTGAGTATCCTCCGGCAGAACACTCCCCAATCAAACCCGATGGGAGAAGAGTTTAACTACGCCGAGGAATTCAAGACGCTGGACATTGATGAAGTAAAAAAAGATATTTTCGAGTTGATGACTAAGTCGCAGGACTGGTGGCCGGCTGATTATGGTCATTACGGACCTTTCTTCATTCGTATGGCCTGGCACAGTGCAGGCACTTACAGAATCTCTGACGGACGCGGCGGCGGCGGAACAGGGGCTCAGCGTTTTGCCCCGCTTAACAGCTGGCCTGATAATGCTAACCTGGATAAAGCCCGTTTACTGCTCTGGCCGGTAAAACAGAAATACGGGAAGAAAATTTCCTGGGCGGATCTGATAATCCTCGCCGGAAACTGTGCGCTTGAATCAATGGGATTCAAGACGTTTGGTTTCGGCGGCGGACGTGAGGATGTATGGCAATCTCCGGAGGATATCTATTGGGGAGCAGAAGGCGAATGGCTTGGCGATAACCGCTATTCAGGCGAACGTGAGCTTGAGAATCCCCTTGCCGCTGTACAAATGGGGCTTATCTATGTTAACCCTGAAGGTCCTAACGGTAATCCCGATCCTATTGCTGCGGCACATGATATCCGCGAGACATTCGGGCGTATGGCAATGAACGATGAAGAAACTGTAGCTTTGATTGCAGGCGGGCATTCATTCGGAAAGACGCATGGTGCAGGCAACCCTAATGAATATGTGGGCCCTGAACCTGCAGGTGCCTCTATTGAGGAGCAGGGGCTCGGCTGGAAAAATAAATTGGGCAGCGGCTTTGGTGACAATACAATTACAAGCGGGCTGGAAGGTGCATGGACAACAACACCGACAAAGTGGAGCAATAATTTCTTCGAGAATCTTTTCGGATATGAATGGGAGCTTACAAAGAGCCCCGCAGGTGCTCACCAGTGGAAGCCGAAAGGCGGAGCAGGTGAAGGATTAATGCCTGATGCTCATGATCAGTCAAAGAAACATGCACCATTTATGTTAACGACCGACCTCTCACTGAGGTTCGATCCCGCTTACGAAAAAATTTCAAGGCGCTTCTATGAGAATCCCGATGAGTTTGCTGACGCATTTGCACGTGCGTGGTTTAAACTTACACACAGGGATATGGGTCCCAAAGTACGTTATCTTGGTCCTGAAGTTCCCGAAGAAGATCTGATCTGGCAGGATCCTATTCCTGCTGTTACGCACAAACTGATTGATGATAAAGATATTTCCGAACTGAAGAAGATGATTCTTTCTTCGGGTCTTCCGGTTTCGGAGCTTGTATCTACGGCCTGGGCATCGGCATCGACATTCCGCGGATCTGATAAGCGGGGGGGCGCAAACGGTGCACGTGTCCGTCTTGCACCGCAGAAAGATTGGGAAGTTAATAACCCTGCTCAGCTTACCAAAGTGCTGAAGACCCTCGAGGGAATACAGAAGGAATTTAACAGTGCACAGTCAGGCGGTAAGAAAGTTTCACTTGCCGATCTGATAGTGCTTGGCGGCTGTGCTGCAGTTGAAAAAGCTGCAGCGGATGCAGGTTACGATGTAAAGGTACTATTTACACCGGGACGTGCAGATGCCTCGCAGGAGCAGACAGAAGTAGATGCATTCGGTCCTCTTGAACCAGCAGGAGACGGGTTCCGCAACTATGTAAAAAATAAACCCGGTTATACAGCTACGGCCGAGGAAAGACTCGTTGACCGTGCACAGCTTTTAACTCTTACTCCTCCCGAAATGACAGTACTGCTCGGAGGTATGCGCGTGCTCAGCACCAACTACGACAATTCTAAACATGGGATCTTTACCGAACGTCCGGGGAAATTAACCAACGACTTCTTTGTAAACCTGCTGGATATGGGTACAAAGTGGGAGGCTGTTTCTGAAGCACAGGATGTTTTTGAAGGACGTGATCGTGAATCAGGAAAAGTTAAATGGACAGGCACGCGTGTCGATCTTATCTTCGGTTCCAATTCCGAACTCAGGGCTCTCGCTGAGGCTTACGCCTGCGAGGATTCAAAAGAAAAGTTCGTAAAAGACTTCGCTGCAGCATGGAATAAGGTTATGAATCTCGACAGGTTCGACCTGAAGTAATTTCTGTTCGGGATATATTAATAATTAAAAGCGGCCCGTCAGGACCGCTTTTTTTGTCTACCTCACAGCTTCGCACAATCCTCTCTACAGTGTTTACCGATTCATCCCTATTATTATCCTTAAGTCCTTACAGACGGTGAGAAGTCCTATATCCCAAAAATCCATCCCCTTTCGAGCAGACCTGCTGTTGTCTTTCTATATCATATTTTATAGCCTTTTCAGACGTATGTGAGACGTATGTGAGACGTATGTGGAACGTATGTGAGACGTATGTGAGACGTATGTGGAACGGATTTAGGACGGATTTGATTCGTAATATGTACTTACTTTACAACCGAATCAGGCATAATGGTGCAGATTTTACACGATAATTTTGTTTGGAACGCGAGACGACTAATAATTCAGCAGGTAGATCGTGGCCAGGATCCGACCTGGATTAGAGGGGATGCGTCGGGAGAAATCCCGACCAGAGGCAAAACGCAGGATCAGGATTATCAACCAGACTGTGAGTCATACAACCCCACACCCGGAAGCAGTAATCCTTCGATAAAAATCCTTCAGGCAATCTATATATTATGATCTGACTTGCTGATAAAGCAAAAAAGCCTCAGCTGAACAAGACAACTGAGGCTTATGAATGTGGAGAATAGCGAGTGATTATTTCTTCGGTCCTATCATATTTTCGGGTCTTACCGCTTCATCGAATTTTTCTGCGGTGAGGAGACCGAGGGCAACTACAGCTTCTTTAAGTGTAGTATGCTCTTTATGTGCTTTCTTTGCAACCTTTGCCGCATTATCATAGCCGATATGAGGGTTCAGAGCAGTTACAAGCATTAAAGAGTTTTCAAGGTTCTTTTTGATATTAGCCTTGTTTGCTTCAATACCGACCACACAGTTATCAGTAAAGCTTTCGCAGGCGTCGGATATTAATCTTGTAGAATTAAGAACGTTAAAGATTATAACCGGTTTGAAAACATTAAGCTCAAAATTGCCGCTGGCTCCGCCGAAGTTAACTGCAACGTCGTTGCCGAAAACCTGTGTGCAGACCATCGTCATTGCTTCCGACTGAGTAGGGTTTACTTTTCCCGGCATGATAGAACTTCCGGGTTCGTTCTCAGGAAGCTGCAGTTCACCGATTCCGCACCTTGGTCCGGATCCCAACCATCTTACGTCGTTAGCAATTTTCATAAGAGAAGCTGCCAATGTTTTCAGTACCCCGTGAAATTCAACAAGTGCATCGTGAGCAGCAAGCGATTCAAATTTATTCCTTGCGGATTTGAACTGTTTGCCGGTTAAACCGGCAATTTTTGCAGCAGCTTTAACTGCAAACTCAGGATGGGTATTTAATCCTGTTCCTACAGCTGTCCCGCCCAGTGCCAGTTCACAGAGATGAGGAAGAGCAGAATTTATTCTTTCAAGGCCGTTGGTAAGCTGCTGAACATAACCGCTGAATTCCTGTCCCAGTGTAAGAGGAGTTGCATCCATTAAGTGAGTGCGGCCTATTTTTATTATATCTTTAAATTCTTCGGATTTAACGGCAAGGGCATCACGCAGTTTGGTGACCATAGGAATAAGTCTGCGGTGGATTTCTTCAACAGCAGCAATATGCATTGCAGTAGGGAAAGTATCATTGGATGACTGAGCTTTATTAACATCATCGTTTGGATGAATAGGCTTCTTGCTTCCCATGACACCGCCGGCAAGTTCAATCGCACGATTAGAAATTACCTCATTGGCATTCATATTTGTCTGGGTACCGCTTCCTGTCTGCCAGACTACAAGAGGAAAATGTTCATCGAGTTTTCCCTCAATTACTTCATCTGCTGCTTTAACAATAAGGTCTGCTTTTTCTGCAGGAAGGATTCCAAGTTCTTTATTGGTAAGTGCGGCTGCTTTTTTCAATATTCCAAGTGCCCTGATGAGCTCGCGGGGGAACCTGTCCCCTCCTATCTTAAAATTCATAAGAGATCTGGCCGTCTGAGCACCATAATATTTATCTACAGGAACCTTTATTTCCCCCATGCTATCCGTTTCGGTTCTAAAATTCATTTTTCTTCTCCCTTTATCTAAGAAGTTATTCATTAAAAAGTTACAGACAAATTTAATAATAAAAGGGAACAGAGTGGTAGAGAAAAATTAATATTAGAATTATGATCCTGTGATATAAATAATTTCTGCAATTATTGATTTCCATCAACAAAAATATTTCCGTAAATTCGGTAAAGAATTGAGTATAAAATACAAACAGAGGAAGTCTTTAATGAAAAAACTGATACTTACGCTGTTTATCTGTGCGATAATAATTCCATCATATGCACATGATAAAAAATCCCTGATAGAAAGATTCACAAATTCAGGATGTGTTCCCTGCCGCGATTTAAATGTTGCCTGGTATAATGCGACTACCCATGACCT
>DATFVA010000464.1:0-2599 GCA_035260565.1 Ignavibacteriaceae bacterium
TGTTGAAAAAAGAAAATTGTCCCGCAACATAAGAACCACAGCTAACATTACTTATGATGAAACCAGGCTTTACACCATCAACACAAAAATAATAGGTTATGTTGAAAAACTCTTTGTAGATTATACAGGACAGCTTGTTAAAAAAGGACAGCCGCTCCTTGAAGTTTACAGTCCCGATCTAGTCAGCACTCAGGAAGAATATCTCCAGGCGATTAAATATAAAAATGAAATTTCCGGCGGTTCGGCCTTAAGCATACAAGGTGCGGATCAATTAGTGGAAAGTGCTAAGCGAAGACTCCTTTATTGGGACATTTCCGAGAGTGAAATCCAGGCTCTTGAAAAAAGAGGAACTCCAAAAAAAACCATGACAATATATTCCCCTGCGAATGGTATTGTAACTGATAAGATGGTTATCAACGGACAAAATATTATGCCGGGTATGACCCTGTATAAGATAGCCGATCTTACAACTGTTTGGGGAATCGCCCAGATTTATCAATATGAACTTCAATGGATTAAAGTTGGAGATAAGACAGATCTTAATTTATCTTATATGCCGGGAAAAACTTTTCAGGGCCGTATAACTTACATCTATCCTTATCTCGATTCGGAATCGAAAACTGCCCAGGTAAGAATTGAAATTCAAAACATACATAATTATGAATTCAAACCCGGAATGTTTGCAGATGTTTCTATTAAATCTCCACTAAGTGTTGTAACTGTAGCAGTCCCAAACCAGGCAATAATCCATACCGGGACAAAAGATGTAGCAATAATAGCATTGGGCAACGGCTACTTTAAACCTGTAAACGTAACGCTTGGTGCACGCGGTGATGGCGGTTATATTCAGGTAATCAATGGCTTGAATGAAGGTGATAATATAGTAACATCTTCCCAGTTCCTGATAGATTCTGAAAGTAATTTAAATGCCGCACTGAATAATATGAATCAGCCGGACTTATCTCAGGATAAAAAACCGGAACAGCAGAATAATTTGTCTGAAAAAACTTCATCCGATACCGGAAGCGGGAAGAAGATGCTAATTGAAAAGAAAGAAAGCAAATCAGATATGAAAAAGGAAAATCATTCAACGCCGGTTGAATATAAGGGTGTAATTGATGTAAAGTCAATTGATGATAATAAAGATGGGAAAGTCTTTCAGGATGTTATGGACTGGAATGTAATCTCGGATAAACCGGGCACATGTCCTCTTTGTGGTATGACATTGAAGGAATTTTCCATAAAAGAGGCAGAATATAATTTAAAGGCTAATGGATATAAGGTTAAATAAATAAACTTTAATGAAGGATATAAGTTGAAAACTAAAAAAAGATTCAAGGTATAAATCAAGTGAAAATAAAGTCTGTTTGCTTCTATGGTTTTTACCCTATACAGGTTAACCTATTTCACCGGTATCATCTACAGGAGTCGAAATGCTAGAAAAAATTATTGAGTATTCAGTTCGAAACAGGTTTATTATAATTCTTGCGGTGGTTTTCCTGATGGGATGGGGAATTTACTCCTTGTCCAGCATACCCGTTGATGCAATACCCGATTTAAGTGATGTCCAGGTAATTATTTATACAAAATATGATGGACAGTCGCCTAAAATTGTTGAAGACCAGGTAACATATCCGCTTACAACATCACTTGTTTCTGTACCCGGTTCTAAAGTAGTCAGAGGATATTCTTTCTTCGGTTATTCGTTGGTTTACGTAATCTTTGAAGACGGTACCGACATTTATTGGGCGCGCAGCAGGGTTCTGGAATATCTTAACTATGCTCAAAAACGATTACCCCCGGAAGTTATTCCGACTTTAGGACCCGATGCAACAGGCATAGGTTGGGTTTATGAATATACGTTATCATCCCCTAAACGTTCTCTGGCTGACCTTCGTTCTTACCAGGATTGGTATTTAAAATATCAGTTAAGTACTGTAGCTGGAGTTTCAGAAGTTGCAAGTGTAGGAGGCTTTGTAAAACAGTACCAGGTTACAGTCGATCCCGCAAAATTACTTGCGTATAACATCCCTCTAAATATGATTGATATGGCATTAAAAAAGTCCAACAATGATGCCGGCGGTGAGGTAATTGAAATGGGTGAATCAGAATTTATGATAAGAGGATTGGGCTACATAAGATCACTTCAGGATGTAGAGAACATTCCTGTAATGGTTGATAAAAATACAAATACACCAGTTTATATAAAAGATATTGCTGACGTTGCATATGGTCCTGAAATGCGCAGAGGTATTGCGGAATCCAACGGAACAGGAGAGAGTGTAGGCGGGATAATTGTAATGCGTTATGGCGAAAATGCACTTACTGTTATTAACGGAGTTAAGAAGAAACTTGCTGAATTAAAACAGGGGCTTCCTGCAGATGTAACTATTACACCGGTTTATGATCGTTCAGGTTTGATTGAAAGAGCAATAGACACATTGAAAGATAAACTAATTGAAGAAATTATAATCGTTGCATCTGCAGGAAGCCCCTGTTTTAATTCAGCTAGTTTCTTCTTAACTCCGTTAATAACAGTAAGTGCATTTTCGCCATAACGCATTACAATTATCCCGCCTACACTCTCTCCTGTTCCGTT
>DATFVA010000465.1:0-3779 GCA_035260565.1 Ignavibacteriaceae bacterium
TTGGAAGGTTGGGATGATGCCGGAAGGAAGAGAATTTACAACAGATAAATACATTGTATCTGAAACAGAACCATAATTGCTTACCCATATGGGGTAGTTTCCAGCCGTGGGAATTTCTCCTGAATTAAGATTAAATGTAACTACAGAATCTGAAACAAAGGTCGTAGGCTTTGCAATGTTATTATACCAGGCAGCAGTAGAGTCTGTAAAGAATTCACCGGTAACTGTAATCGTAAGTATATTTGGTTCAAGCGGCCTTGCATAATATGGTAGTGCAAGAGGCGGGGAGATGGAATGAAGTTTTAACTTTGTTAGGTTATACCCGATCGGCTGCGGATCTGCACTATTCAAATAAAATACATAGTAAATATCATTAGGGTAATTATCAAAAGTATATATGTCACCCCTTGCAGGATAATTTAGTGTTTTGATTAAATCACCTGATTCCATATCGTAAACAAAAAAATTACCAGTATTTAACTCATCAAGGGAGCTGTCAATGGTTTCAGGCAAAATTAAGTATTTTCCCTCATCCGTAAAATATGGGGTGGTATATCCCTGATGAAAAATAAAAACAGACCCGCTATCATTGTCGAAATCATATAACCTGTAGTAACTATCGTGGGTTTCATTTCTGTAAAATGATTCAACAATTGCTTTTCCTTTACTACCTCTATGGAGCAAATATCCATCTGCATCAGGATATCCAAATTCAGATAATCTTCTTGTTCCTGTTATTTGATTTGAAGGTGTAGAAAAATATTGAACGAAATCTTTATCATTAACTGAAGGCGGGTAATTAGTATCTGCAACACTAAAATACAGCGTATGCTCATCCGATGACAAAAAAGCTTCATTATTCAATAAGGGCTGATTATAACTGTATGGAAGGGATAAAAGCGAGTCAATATTTTTCGAATTAACATCAATGGAACTTAACTGCTCTGTTCCTTCGTCAAACCCATCAAAAAAATAGACCTTGTAATTGGATTTTGAGTATACTGTCCCTCCTCCGAAACAAAAGTGTTCAGGATTCATATCGATGTAATCAGTTGTATCAGCAATTTGATAAATTTTAGTGTCTTCGCAATATTTCTGAACCAGTATAATCCAATCATTTGAAGGAACCAGTCGATAATACTCAAAATCCGGCCCAACACTGAGAAAAGGAATATATGAATTTGTACTTAAGTCCAAGCTATTCAAAAAAAATGGTTGAAAACCATTTGCAGAATCTTCAAGAAATTCTACTTTGAATAAGTACGGCTGTGCATATGCAATGGATAGGAAACAGGAAAAGAAAAGAACGAAAACAAGAGATAACAGTATTTCCTTAGACTGGATTGAACGTATTGAAATATATTTAAGCATAAAATATTCCCCGTGTTTCGTTATTAAATAACTGCCTTTTAGCGGGCAGCATGAATAAATTTTTAGTAAATGGATTATTCAGGAAGTATTTAAATGATAAAATGGACTTTATTTTTAATAAAAATAATTTAGATAAGTATTTTAAAGAATCCCGCATTATTTCCCCTGTGAATAATATTCGATATTAAAACACGAATTATAATATAAATCTGATCCGAAGTTTTTGGTCCCATCGCCACTTAACCCTAATTAACATACTCAAAATGATCAATTAAAATTTAATATTCAAATTAAAACCTGACTGAGGATACCATTCAATCACAGAATCATGCAATCATGTAATTATTTAATCTCAGCGCTGCAAGCCGACAACCAAAAGCAATCACAGATCCGATAAGACGCTATATAAATTGTTGAACATTTATATATTTCCGGTGGCTTCAACCTGACGCGAGAGTCTACGAATCAGGATATCCTATGTTTCATTCTTCCAATCTTTCCCCGCAAACTTGTCAGCCTCTGGCTGAGCGGTCCCGCTGTAGATACCGAATTAAAAGATCGGCGGGATTTCGAGGACTCAAGGTTTCGTCCGGCAGCTGCCGGACTCAACAATCATGCAACCATACAGCCATGCAACCATGCAACCTCCACCCATACATCCATACAACCCGCCTGCCGGTTTACCAAATGGAACAGAGTGAAGGTTGGCGAGGCAGGCCATTCATCCATGCAACCATGCAATTTCCATCCATACCTCCATTCATCCATCCTTTAAAAATAACGAAGGCTGCCCATTCTGAGCAGCCTTCGAATACTTAACCTCTAGAGGTTAATCTTTTTAACCTTTGACAGGATTACTTCATCAACAACATTTTCTTTATTGACGATCTTGTGCCTGCTTCAAGTTTGTAGAAATAAACACCGCTTGCAAGATTAGTTGCATTGAAGTTTACTTCGTGCTGTCCTGCTTTCTGCATGCCGTTTACAAGAGACATTACATTCTCACCAAGCAGGTTATAAACATTCAACCTGACCTGCTGATCCTGAGGAATTGAGTATTTGATCATTGTAGTCGGGTTAAAAGGATTAGGATAATTCTGTTCCAGTGCGAACTTTGCAGGAACTGATACATCTACTTCAACTTCGTTTGAATATTCAGCAGTTCCGTCCAGATCAACCTGTTTCAAACGGTATGTATAACTTCCTGTGCCCGGGTTTTTGTCTGAATAAGTATAGCTGGTTGGTTCGGTAGTGGTTCCGAATCCGGCAACATAACCGACTTTCTGATATCCGCTTGCAGCTGTTTTACGTTCAACTTCAAAGCCGCGGTTGTTAGTTTCGGTTGCTGTTTTCCAGTTAAGGGTTACATCTCCGTTTACTGCTGTAGCAGTAAATGAAGACAGTTCAACCGGAATCATATTCCATGCTACTATTTTCAAATTATCAATTGCCCACCACCAGTCCCATCCGGGCTGTATGGTTTTCAGACGGAAAATAAAGTTGTGCAGAGCCACCATAGACGAAATGTCGTAATATTCATGTGTGTTTCTTACATCAGTAACATCAAATGTAACAACATTCTCCCATGTTGTTCCGCCGTCGGTACTTACATCCAGGTAAGCAAAGTCTGCTGAATTTATGGCTTGCCAGTCATTGTCCCATTCAATTGAGACGGTCTGGAACATGGTTGCATCAAGCGTAGTATTTAAGACTGCCGTACTTGAAGACCCTCCGCCGCTGCTTCCGCAAAGATCAGCGTCAGAAGCGAATGCATTGCCCTGTGCAGTGGGAGGAAGCGTATAGCTTCGGGAAGAAATCGGGATTACAGCCCAGGGACATCCGTTTGCGGTTGAAATTGTATAATTACCTGTACCGCTCTCATAGTCATCAAAGAAAAGAGTAACAAGGCTTGGATCCTGTTCAGTAGTGAAGCTCCAGATTGGACCGGACTGACTGCAGGTATCTCCTATTTCATTCACTTTCCAGAAATAGGTTGTTGAATAATTAAGAGGTCCGCCTGTTATATTCCAGCTTGTTGCAAGGCTTCCGCTCTGCACAAGTGTAAGCGAACCGGGATCTGTTCCGAAGTATAATTCGTTTGTTACTGCTCCTGCTCCGTTCGTCCAGCTTAACTGTGCAAGGCCGCTGGATATATCTGTTGCACCATTCGCAGGATCAGGATTTGTTGCAGGGTCTACAGGACAGGGAGGTCCGAATGTTACTTTTGCCATCCATCCCTGTGAATTTCCTGTTCTGCTGTCCATCCAGAATGGATATGCTACATCGTTAACTGCTGCTACGCCGATATAGTCGCCGCCGTAACCGCCGGCAAATCCGTTGATTGGACCAAATGTAAATGACTGGTCGCTTACTGCAAAATTATTGAATGTGCTTCCGCCGTCATATGA
>DATFVA010000466.1:0-3540 GCA_035260565.1 Ignavibacteriaceae bacterium
TTGGGGACATGTTGGTCACCATATCATTAATTACAACACAATTTTATCGGCTCTGCCTCAATTGGAATTTTTTGATACCTGGGCAGATTCACTTGCTGATCATGCATCGGATGCTGATAACAGGAAATCGTGGGACCCTAATGAGGCACCAAAACATTTTATTGATACAGACAGCTACCCTGAATTTATTGAGAGCGGCACAATTCCGCAGGATTTTGATTCAGTTGTTGCAGTCCATGGCTATTCCTTTGTATTAGATAAAGGAATTCTACCATGGGCGATAATAAATACGGCAGACTCTCTTGAAGCAGCCTTTGAAATAAATGATATGCACAAAGCAATGCTGATTGCAGCTGATCTTGGCCACTATATTGCCGACGGTCATATGCCTCTGCACATAACTAAAAATTATAACGGGCAAAATACAGGGCAGACAGGTGTTCATTCACGTTATGAATCAAACCTGATCGAAGATTTCCAGAATCAGATAATTTACGACGGCGACAGTCTGCAGTATATTGATAATCTTCCCGACTTCGTTTTTAATATGATTTATGATAATTACCAGTATGTAGATTCGGTGTTATATGCTGATTCCGCCGCGCAGGCATTTGCCGGAAATCATAACAGCACTGCTTATTATAACAAATTCTGGGAGATAGCGGGAAATTTTACCATAGGCTTATTTAAAAAAGCATCCAACAGGCTAGCTTGTGTAATATACACTGAATGGATTAATGCAGGCGGGTCACCGACAGGAATTTCAAATGAGGATAAAGTTTCACTGTCAGACTTTCAATTAAATCAAAACTATCCGAATCCTTTTAATCCGACCACAAAAATAAGCTGGCATACTTCGATTGGAAGCCGGCAGATACTCAAAGTATATAATATGCTAGGCCAGGAGGTCATTACCCTTATTGACAGATATGAACCTGCCGGAAACCATGAGGCAGAGTTCGATGGGAAAGGATTACCAAGCGGTATGTTTATCTATAAGCTTCAGTCGGGGAGTTATTCGTCTGTAAAGAAGATGATCCTGATTAAGTGATTATATTTAAATATTAGGATAGATTTATTCCAAGCTGGAAAGAGAAATAATTTCACCAGTCCTTTGATTTGAACTTCTTAACGCTAAGAACTACATTTACAAAGATTTGCAGTCAGACGTACGGGTATAAGATGAAAAGAATTGTCATATGCTGCGACGGTACCTGGAATACCCCGGATAAAAAGGAAAATGGTATTTCCTGTTACACAAATGTTGTCAGGATTGCTATGGCTGTAAAGCCATTATCTGACGATGGTACTAACCAGTTAACTTTTTATGATCCGGGAGTGGGTACATCAGGATCAATCTTCAGGCGATGGTTCGACGGCGCGACCGGGTCAGGCATCTCAGAAAATATTCTGCGGGCTTACAAGTACCTCATCTTAAATTATGAACCAGGGGACGAGCTTTACTTTTTCGGGTTCAGCCGGGGTGCCTTTACTGTAAGAAGTCTGGCAGGATTGATCAGAAATTCCGGCATTCTCAAAACAGATGATGCAGGCCTGCTACACCGGGCCTACACCCTTTATAAGTCGAGATCGCCTCTTACCCACCCAAGAGAAAAAGAAGCGACCCTTTTCAGAAAAACCTATGCTGTTGCCGATAAAGTATCCATTAAATTTATCGGAGTATGGGATACGGTTGGCTCTCTGGGTAATCCTCTATTTATCAATAATTTTTTTAGTAAGATAAGTCTTTCGGTATTAGGGAATCAGTTTCATGATACGGATTTAAGCTCAACAGTTGATTTTGCCTACCAGGCTCTTGCAGTTGATGAGAAACGCAGAAACTTCAAACCAACGCTCTGGCGGCAGCAGGATACAACCGGACAGCAGGTAATGGAGCAGGTCTGGTTCAGCGGTGTTCATTCCAATGTAGGCGGCGGTTATTCTGAAACCGGGTTATCGGATATTCCATTTAATTGGTTAATGTCCAGGGCAAGAGACTGTAATCTTGATCTGGATAATGCACAGGCAGATGAAAATCTTATGGAAGTGCCGCAGGAATCCTGGAAAGGATTTTATAAACTGATCCCTCCCTTATATCGTAAGATCGGGGTAAAAGATAATGGAAATGAGACGTTGGATAAAAGTACTATTGAAAAGTTTTATAAAGATAAAAACTATCATCCTGAAAATCTAAAGGAATATTTAGACAAATTTCCATCACTTCCATTAGCTGCTGAGTAACAGATATTAATAAAAGGATTTATAATATGAATAGTGTCAGGTTATTATTTACTCTATTTATACTTTCTGTACTTCAATCCGCTGTCCTTGCTCAGTCACAAGGTGATTCCGGCACTTACGCGAAAATAAACGGGGCCGAGATATGGTACCAGGTTAAAGGTCAAGGAGATCCGATAGTTTTAATACCCGGAGGACCGGGCGATTCTCATCTTTACTTTACACCCTGGTTTGATCAACTGGCTCAAAACCATATGGTTATATATTATGATGCCTTCGGGAGAGGAAAATCATCAAGAGCGAAGAATAAAGAAGAGTATTCCTTCCAGCGCGATGTCGACGATCTTGAAGGATTGCGTAAAGCTCTTGGTTTAGGAAAATGGAGTGTACTTGGTCATTCATACGGGGGAATGGTAGCTCAGGCATATGCCATTCAGCATTCTGCTTCAGTTGATAAATTAATACTGGCAGACACTTTCTATGATGCAGAAATGTGGCAGGAAAATGATAATAATTCAAATTTTGTAATGAAGAATCAGTGTCCCGAAAAATGGGACAAGCTGATGAAAATACGGGATGAAGGATATCTTTCAAGTTCACCTGAGCACATAAAGGAATACAAAATTCCATCAGGACTTTTATACTGGTACAACCCGGAAAACTTATCGAAGATGCGAAAGGATTCGTTAAGCTGGAATACGGATGTTTATTACCAACTAGTGGGTGTTGACGGTGATTTTATTATTGGCGGGGATATAGGAAAACTTGACTTCAGGAGAGATCTGAAAAATCTGAAGATGCCTGTTCTTATTACTGCCGGAAGATATGACAGGATCTCGGATCCGCGGTATGCAGTGAAATATAAAATGTATGCCCCGCAAGCTGAATTTGTTATGTTCGAAAAAAGCGGGCACAATCCATACGTTGAAGAGCAGGAAAAATTCTTCAAAATTCTTAATGATTTTCTGAAAGATGAAGGGAAATAACTGACAAGTATCATACTAAGCTTTCGGTGTCACATTGAGCTTGTCGAAAACATTTAACTATGCATACAAAATAATCTTTCATTTCTTCACCAGTTAAGGTTCGGCTTCATCCTTCGACAAGCTCAGGATGACTTCGATAAGCTCAATGTGACATCTGAAACTTACTTCTGAAATACATTTTTACATTTCAATTTGTTCAGTGCGATTAATAATCTCTTCCTGAAGATCCGGACCAAGATTTACGAAGTAATCACTATAACCTGCTACCCGGACGATGAGATCCCTGTAATTCTCCGGTTCCTGCTGTGCCCTTCTC
>DATFVA010000467.1:0-8676 GCA_035260565.1 Ignavibacteriaceae bacterium
GCTGGTTCGTGAAGCTTTCCACCGTGCGTCTGTTTGAATCCGAGGGAAACTACGTAAGATTGTACTTTGAAGATAACAAGCCTTTAATCCTTAGAACCCTTAATTACCTGGACGAACGGCTCGATAATAAAGCCTTCTTCCGCGCAAACAGGAAACATATCGTTAACCTTAAATGGATCGAGAGCATCGAACCGTGGCTCAACGGCGGCCTCCTCGTGAAATTGAAAGGCGGAAATAAAATTGAAGTATCAAGAAGACAGGCAATTAAGTTTAAGGATATGCTGAGTCTCTGATTTAATTTCGTGTAGTATCTTTAACACTGCAAAGGGTAAGATTAATTCATTAGAGCGCGTATTTTGTGCCAAGGCAGCCAATTCCCCGTCCGGTTAAAAAAAGCCCCGCATACGTGAAGAATATGGCGTAAAGCTACGCTATGCTTATGACTTTATTGCATCCTCGGTCAGGTTTTTGTCCGCTAAAATCGGGATCTTCGCTTCGCTAATTTGAGAAGATTAGTGGAAATTTACTCAGTTATAATTTTTTCGGAGGCAGCTCTGAAAAAATCTTTAGACCATATCTCCAGTGAGCGGGGATCATTTACAAATGAAGCCACTTCTTTGCGTGCTAAATCGACATCTAATCTGTCAATAGCCTCATTAAGCTTATTCAGCATAATTTTTTTTGTAAGCGATTCATTCGCTGCATAATGACCCGATTGTCTCATTCTTGATTCGAGATGCATAAGGTTTAGTTCGGGATGATGAGATACATACCATATTAAATCATACCAATCACGCCCTTTTACATGGCTTTTCCAGCTTCTGCAGAGTACTGCATGCATTTTGCCTGCAAAAAGTGATGGTAATGTATATGACCGCACAGCGAACTGCAGAGGCAAAAAGACATACTTCATTTCTGTATCAAAACCAGGTGGTGGATCTGTGTCGACTTCGAATTTAATTTTTACAATTACGTTTTTATCTACACCTGAAATAATATTCTCCGGAGCTTGTATAGTCATTAGCTGATTGTAGGTATTGGCTTTTAAAAAGGCAGAGTTGATGAAGGTTTTAGAAGTTTTTACCTTTATTTCAAAACTTACATCAAAACCGAATGATTCAAGTTCTTTTATTAATATTGTACGATATTTTTCAAATTTGAAATTTGCAGAAGCTTTTAAAAGTGAGAAGTCTAAATCTTCAGAAAAACGGTCCAGACCGTACAGAATTCGAAGTGCTGTCCCTCCGTAAAAAGCTGTATGCTCAAAGAATTTTGCCCGCCACAGGCCCAGCAATGAAATCGATTGGAGTAACTCACGCAAAACTCTTAGTAAACCTGCTTCGGAAGAAGGCAGTTTAGAAGGAAGCATCTGTTTTATTAAATCATTCATCTTAGTTTATGATTTATGATCAAGAAAAAACTTTTCTGTCAAAAATTTAGTCAACCATGTTATTTTTCGTGCAGAATATACCTTATTCATTTTTAGCATTTCGTCAAGGTTACCAGGTATTCCTTGTAAAATCGTTTCATCAATACGAAGATCATCAAATAGATATTCCTCGTATGAGGATGGAGATGTAGGATTAAATCGTTTATCCAGCCATACTTTATCAGCTAATGCTTTTAATGGTTTGGAAATAAACCAGCTGCCGGCATCTGTTTTTTGAATTGTTGCACCATATGAAAAACGTTTTAAGTTAATATGTTCATATGTGAATCTTCCGACAGGAGTTTCATAAACACGGGATCTGCCGGTCGTTATTGAGGTAATGGTTGTTACTTCTTCAGGGATTAAGCCGTAGATAGAAAGTGCATAATCAGAACTTATGATTGAAGGTCCATAAATAAGGCTGGCTAAGATTTCAGGATTAACTTTCTTTTTTTGCCATAAAGCATCGAAAATATAAAGCCCCTTCCTTATACGTATAATATACCCTTTCTTTAACAGAGTACTGATCACGTCCCGTGGTTTTTTATAGTCCTTTAAAAGATCAAGCAGCTGAGTATAGGTAAATACTTCCTGATCAATATTTTGCCTGATATGTTCAAAAATGCTCATTTTTTGTATTCAATGTCCATTATATCTGGACATTGCCTTCAAAAATAGCTTCATTTCCTTCCAAAATCAACTATAGTTTAGAACAAAGTGTCTCACCAGATTACAATTGAGAAGACTGACATGCCACGACTTTTAATGGCTGTGTGAAAATTAAACTTGGGGAATTCAGTGCAGCCGAATACAGAAAATTAAATTTTTTTACGGCGTTGGTAAGCGAAACAGTCCGGCAGCTGCCGGATCGCTTTACATTTTTACACAGCCTCTTAAGAAATAGGGTTGAAACAAGAAGATTAACTTGCCTTGACTTTTAGTTAGGGAGCCTGTTATACCGTAGTTGTCCCCTTGTTTGAGGCCGATTGATGGCCGAAAGAAGGCCAACAGATGGCCGAAAGAAAATGGTAAAATTGAAGATGAAATGTTATATTTCGTACAAATTTAACATATTTGTATATCAAATAAAACCGGGGAAACAAAAACGGCGAGATATTCACACAAGCCTCTTTAAATCGTGGGATAGTAATACTCAGAGAAATACGGCTTTAGCCACTCAGACAGAATTAGAAGAAAATCCGCTAATAATATTTATGTCTGTCGGCTTTATTTTGCGCAGCTGCAATAGGCTTTAGCACACTCACATTTCCACTTATATTATTATTTTTAGTATTAAATTTTTTAATCCATAAAACAGAAGGCTAATCCTTTGAACTTAAATACTCCTGAAATTCCCTTAGAAGATTTCTTTAAGAACCCTGAGAAAACAGCTTACCAGCTCTCGCCGGACGGTGAACAACTTGCGTTTATGATGCCATGGAGGAACCGGCTCAATATATTCGTTCAGAAAACCAGTTCGGATGACGTTAAAAGATTAACCTCTGCAGAGGAGAGGGATATTGCCGGTTATTTCTGGGCAAATAATAAACGGGTTGCATACGTGCAGGATAAAGGGGGGGATGAAAACTTCAGGCTGTATGCCGTAGACTTAGATGGAAATAACCAGAAGGACCTTACCCCTTTTGAAAAAGTGAGAGTTGAACTTATTGATGAGCTTAAGGACAATGACGAAGAACTGCTCATCGCAATGAATAACCGGGATGCCAGGTTATTTGATGTCTACAGGATAAATGTAAATTCGGGTGAAATGAATATGATCGCGCAGAACCCAGGGAATATAACTGGATGGATGACTGACCACGAAGGTAAGCTAAGAATTGCAACTACAACAGACGGCGTAAACACCGGTATACTCTACAGGAAAAATGAATCTGAAGACTTTAAACTGATAACAAGTACAAATTTTAAAGAAACACTTTCGCCTTCGATGTTCACTTATGATAACAATCTTGTTTATATGATGTCTAATATCGGGCGGGATAAGCTTGCTATTGTGAAATATGACATTGAAAACAATAAAGAACTGGAAGTTATTTATGAACATCCTGAGGTTGATGTATCAGGTCTCCTGAGTTCCGATAAAAGAAAGGTTATCACCGGGGCCGCATTTGTAACTGACAAACGTCATTACCATTTCTTCGATAAACAGAGAGAACAGCTTCAGAAAGATCTCGAGGCAAAACTGCCAGGCTATGAGGTTGTAGTTTCACACTCAAACCGGGAGGAAGATAAAATACTTGTTAGGACCTACAGCGATAAATCGAGAGGGGCGTACTACTATTACAATCTTGAAAATAAAGAGTTTAAGAAGCTTGCTGATGTTAGTCCCTGGCTTAATGAAGACGATATGGCAGATATGAAACCAATAGAATTCGAATCAAGAGACGGATTGAAAATTCACGGGTACCTTACACTTCCACGGGGTGCGGAACCGAAATCCCTTCCCATCGTGGTAAATCCTCACGGCGGTCCCTGGCATCGTGATGCCTGGGGATTTAATCCTGAAGTCCAATTCCTTGCCAACAGAGGTTATGCTGTTCTTCAGATAAACTTCCGGGGGTCTACCGGTTACGGAAGGGATTTCTGGGAAATCAGCTTTAAGCAGTGGGGCAAAACGATGCAGGATGATGTTACAGACGGGGCAATGCGGTTAATTAAACAGGGTATAGCCGATGAAAGGAAAATAGCCATTTATGGAGGGTCATACGGAGGGTATGCAGTGCTGGCGGGCCTTGCATTTACACCTGACCTCTATGCCTGCGGAGTTGACTATGTGGGTGTATCTAATCTCTTCACATTTATGAAATCTATACCCCCATACTGGGAACCTTACCTGGAGATGATCTACGAGATGGTGGGAAATCCTGAGAAGGACAAGGAGCTGATGGAATCCGCTTCACCTGTATTTCACGCTGATAAAATCAAAGCACCTCTTCTGATTGCGCAGGGAGCTAATGATCCCCGTGTGGCAAAATCAGAATCAGACCAGATTGTTGAGGCTTTGAAGAGAAAAAATATAGATGTTCCGTATATAGTAAAAGATAATGAAGGGCACGGATTCCATAATGAAGAGAACAAGTTTGAGTTTTACAGGGCAATGGAAGATTTCCTGAAAACGCACCTTGGAGGGAGGACAACCTGACCAAAGTAGAATGGAAAGTTTATTGTAATAAATCCCGGAATGTTTTCCCGGTCCGTTGATGATATAAGTCGTACGCAAGCAGAATAAAGAAAACTGCATACTCGACGAACAGTACAGGAAAATATTCATGCCATACCTTACCAAGGGGTGTAAAATTAGAGAGGTTAACAGTAAACAGCAGGCTTAACACTGAATAAAATCCTGCAAAAGGGTTTACCGTACTTATCCACCCCAGATACCATGGATAAAGTACTGGAGATAAGATGAGTACCGCGAGGAGCACTCCGAACGTCCCCTTGATAAAATCCTTATAATAACTTGCTATGTACCCTATTGAGATAAAAAGCAGTATTCCGCAGATGAGTCTTGCCGTTTCTTTGTCCGGGATTATTGCAGTAAGCACGTAGTAAACAGAAGCATTAAATTCCCATTTGTTTGCATATATCGTGAGCATTTTTGTTATAGACTGACTCCCATTGATAAAGGGATAATAAAATAGTATGGAAGTGACGACGAAAATAAGGATGAAATATATAAATCTGACCGGTCTCAATTTTCTTACAAGCAGGGGGATTAAAAAAACGGGGTACAGTTTTGTAAGGAATGCCAAAGTAAATGTAAATACAGCCGGGAGCATATTTCCTTTTTCCAGGTAGAACAGGAACAAAACCATGAACATTATCCCTGCAGCATCGATATGAGCATTCACAAAATACTCCATTACAGGGAGAGGAAGCCATGCGTACAATATTACGTAATTCGGGTTAATCTTTTTCAGATCTAAAAGTTTGAGAAGAAATACCATTGTTATGATTTCACATAACAGGTATATGAATTTCAACCCTGTTAAGCTGTTCCCTGTAAGGCTATAGGAAGCAAGGAAAATAATTTGGGCAGCCGGCGGATAGATCGTTGGCAGGTTCTTAAATGTAACTTTTGAATAATTATCATCCCTGAGATCCGACAACTCATCCGCATCGGGAGAATACTGATAAGGGTTATACCCGTTATATATTATTTTACCTTCCCAGATATACCTGTAGACATCGGGAGATGTAGCAGGTGCAGCAGGAATAAGAGTTGCCCTGAATAATATTCCAAATAAAATAATAATTACAGGAATGGTGAAATTTGTCTCTCCGGATTTACTGTTTGTAAATAACCCGGTAATGAAGGAAGGGGTTTTTCCTGCAGACGGTCTGGATTTTTTAATTATATAATACCCGAAGAGGAAAATGACAAAAGTTTCAAAATAAACAAACATATACAGCCCCGCATCCCCCGCGCCGTTATTGACCATAAAGAAGATGTAGAATGCTTCGATGAGAACACCGGCAGCAATAAGCAGTGAAAAGGATTTACGGCTATTTAATTTAAAGAAATGCAAGGTTATCAGGGAATAATTAATTAAATAATTCCCAGGCTACACCGAACCTTATCCCTCTTCTGTACATCGGATAATAAGGGACTATATAGTAAGTTTCATCGAGCAGGTTCTCCCAGGTAAAATATGCAATTGCAACTTTTTGTATTTCACCGGCAAGCGTAAAATCAACAGTTACAAATTCGCCTGCAGTATTATATTCACGGCCGGAAGCCCATACTCTCTGGTTTGAGTTATATTTAAAGGCAAATCCTGTTTTAAGATTGAGGTTATCTTCAAAGAAATATCCGTCAAGGTATATCCCGCCCGTTAATTTTATCTTAGGTGATGCTATGGATAAAGTCTGAAGGCTGCCGGATGAGCTGTGTGTTGAAAGGTCATAATAACTGCTGCCTTCAAGCAGTATCTTCCAGAGTTTCAGGCGGGCGCTCCCCCCTATCATGGCAGTACCAAGATCCAGGTAATAAACATAATTGCTAAAAGGATAGAGATTAACATTTGTAAAACTTTTACTCCTGTTGATAAATTTAGCGTCAAGGCTAAAGCTCTCAAAACTTACATCAGCAGAAAGTTCCAGCGTATTTAAATTTTCACTGAGGTCTGAAGATTTGTAATTAGAATAACCGCCGTAAAGTTTCAGATTGTCATAAAGATTCAGCGAAACATCAAATCCCAGCCCATTATATGTCCGGGAACTGCCATCGCTGATATTCTGAAACTTATAAAAGACGGAGGGTGTAATTATACTGTCGATGATGTTAAGACTCAAAATCGGCGAAAGTGTAAAATAGTTTGTGTTAACTTCTGTATTTATCCCCGGTACATAATATTTTGTATTTGTCTTTTCATACTGTGCAAATACTTTAAGATCGGCAAAAGCAAGAGTCATATCCTGTCTCAGCAGAGCTCCGCCGGTTTTATTCTTATCCCTCCGGGGATAGGTCAGGACATCAGGCGGATTGCTGACCTCATCATTACTGAATTGGTAATAGAGGCTTAGGTCCGTCCTTGAGTTCTTCATGGGATCTGCAAATAACCGGAGAGCCAGGTTATGCTGAAGGATGTTCAATCTCCTCTGGGAATAATAAACGGGGGCAGTCTGTTCATCATACAGAACAGCATCAAGACTAACCCCGGCCTGAATTATACTATCCGCGTCCACACCTCCGTTCAAGCCTGCATCATAATCATTATATCCGTATGAGGCCGTCAGGTTCACTTTATTTGAAAAAAGATATTTTAGGTGAGCCTCCCCCTGCCATATACTGAAATTGCTGTTCGCATAGCTCAGATCAACTTTTCTGTTTGAAATATCAAGAGTAAATATTGCATCTTTGAAGAGAATTGCATTGAAAATCGCATCTATAAATGCCTCACCGGCAGGACCTTCGTAATACTTTATCCTTGTATATGGTCTGATAGAAAGAATATCTTTCTTAATGAAATTTACGCTGATGGGATTGCTTGCCGGTCCGTATAAAAAACCACGCGGAGAGGGAACAATCTCAATAGAATCAATCATCTCCGACGGCACCAGGTTCAGATTGAAATCACCCGAGCTCCGGTTATTGACATAAACGCCGTTTTCAAAGTAGCTGATGTCATTCGTACCATACAGAATAAGCTCGTTCGGATGGCCTATAAAGCCATAGTTCTTTAGAAAACTCATACCGAAAGGGGTAAACAGATCCCCTGTATAGCGGTAGTCAAGGAAGTCAATTTGTTTCCTGTTGATGAAATTGCCGGCGGAATAAAATGGCTTTTGATAAAGGGGGACAATAGTATCAGCTTTGGCCGTTTCCTTCTTTGTGCTCAGAAACCCTGTTGTATCAGCAGAAACTGTATCGATTACACCTGCCCGGGTTGTATCGACATAAACCGAATCCTTAGCCTGGGGAAAAGCAGCGGCCGCGGAAACCAAAAAAAGGAATATGCCAAACCATTTCATCATTGGATAGAACTGCACTCTTTTTAATAAGATAAGTGAAAAAATAAATAAATAAGAACTAAGCCACAAAGCCTTAATTACAAGGCCGGCAGAGGGTGCGAATAATTTGCAAAAACATCCGATTCTATTTTTGTTTAGAATTAAAAATTTATAAATTTGCTCGGAGTTATTTAATAAAAATAAGAGAGGACCCACTATGGCAAATTCTAAACCAATGACCAAAGGTCAGATATTAGATCATCTTTCTCAGAAAACCGGCACAACAAAAAAATTAGCCGGACAATTTCTGGATGAGCTTGTATCATTATCTTACAAAGAAGCCAAAAAATCTTTTGTTATCCCCGGGCTTGGCAAATTATTGGTTGTTGACAGAAAGAAAAGAATGGGAAGAAATCCCGCTACCGGCGAATCAATGGTAATACCTGCAAAGAAAACTCTGAAATTCAGAATTGCAAAGCAGGCAAAAGACGCCGTAGCTCCTCCAAAGAAATAATCTTAGTCCAAAATTAAAAAGAGGCTGGCTTCTAAAACCAGCCTCTTTCATTTTACATCTGAACTGATAATTTATCATTTCAAGAATAGCATCTTCTTCGAGCTTACATAATCATTTACCAGGAGCTGGTATATGTAGACGCCGCTTGCCAGTCTTGAAGCATCAAAATTGACGGAGTATCTTCCCTGTGTCTTCTGATCATTTACCAAAGCAGCAACCTCCTTCCCAAGAATATCGTAAATCTTCAGTGTAACAAACC
>DATFVA010000468.1:0-5490 GCA_035260565.1 Ignavibacteriaceae bacterium
ATCATCACCGGGCAGTATGAGCAGAAGAACAAAAATAGTTTCAGTACTTCTTTTCATAATTTTCTTCGCCTTGGGTTGGTACCTGGGAATTACACCATTCCATCAGGGTATAAGGGCTTCGATAGAGAACGGAACCAGGATTCAGAACAGACTTATGGCTTTGCCGCCGGTTTCCATCGAAGAGGGATATATAGCCGATGAACAATACCAGGTGGATATTCTGCATTATGATATTAAGCTGGACCTTCATCCTGAAGACCAGGTAGTAAACGGAGATGTTATATTAACCGGAAGGATGAAAGAAAAAAACCTGGAGAAGATTATCCTGAACTTTCACGATAATATGCAAATCAAAGGATTAACTATTGATGGCAAACCTGCTGAGTATGAGAATGAGGGTTCACGGCTAACAATCAAACCGGCAGCATCTTTGCCGGATACATTCAGGATTGAGATAATTTATAAAGGCAAACCTGAGAGGGAGGGTTTCGGTTCTTTTACATTCGGCAAAAAATACGGACACTGGGTTGTATATAATCTCAGTGAACCAAATTATGCTTCCACCTGGTTCCCCTGCAACGATATGCCGTCTGATAAAGCGCTTCTTGATATGTACCTTACAAACGACACTTCTTATGTGTCGGCATCAAATGGTATCCTCGTCGATAAAACTACAGAGGGGTCAAGACGCACTTATCACTGGAAAACGCTCTACCCTGTATCAACATATTTAATCTGTTTGTATTCTTCTGTTTACAGCAATTTCACAGATACCTATGTTTCACAGGACAAAAAGGACACGATGCCCATTGAGTACTACGCATTCCCGGAGGATGAAGAAAATGCTAAAATCGATTACGGCGGACATGCCGGGATGATTGATTTCTTTTCAAAAACTTTTGGTGAATACCCTTTTATCAAAGAAAAGTATGGGGTGGCTGAATTTCTCTGGCAGATTGGCGCAATGGAACATCAGACATTAACAGGAATAGGATCTAATTTTGTAAGCGGCAAGCGATTCTTTACAGATGTATATGTGCACGAACTAGCACACCAGTGGTTCGGTGACGCAGTTGGACCCGAATCGTGGAAAGATATCTGGCTGAATGAAGGATTTGCAACATACTGCGAAGCATTATATGTGGAACATTTGGCAGGTCCAAAGGCTCTAAGCTCATCCATGATGAGCAAATTTGATGAGAGTTTTTCGGGAACGGTATATAACCCAAAAGATGATCTTTTCGGCCCGCTGGTTTATGATAAGGGAGCTTGGGTATTAAATATGCTCAGATGGGAACTGGGAGATGAGGCTTTTTTCAGGAGCCTGAGAAATTATTACGAAAAATATAAGTACACGAATGCTTCAACAGATGATTTCAAAGAAGTATGCGAAGTTACAGCAGGAAGAAATCTCGATCAGTTCTTCAGACAGTGGATATTTGAGGGAGATAATGTGCCGCGGGTAGATTACAGCTGGGAGCAGAAAGAAGCGTCAGACAACAAATACGAAATAACCCTTAAACTTAAGCAGGCGGAAAAAGGCTATTCAGATTATGATTTACCGGTTGAATTCTTATTTAAATCAGAGTCAGCTGAATCGAAAACAGAAAAAATCAGGCTGAATGAAAGCATTAAAGAATTTCACTTTAAGCTCGATTTTGAACCGATTGAAGTAATTCCCGATCCGGATAATCACCTCCTCGTTTATTTTAAATTATCCGGCGGTGACTAAATTTGGTTTTTATTTTCATTATCTCAATAATTAAATTTACAAACAATCATTTTTGTTATTTGTGAAAGATTCATACCTCTTCATATCTGATATTCACCTCGGGTTGCGGTCCAGGGAGATAGAAAGCAAAAAAGAACGGCTATTGGTCAAATTCCTGGAATTAGCAAAAAATGAAGCAAAAGAACTTTTTATAGTCGGAGATCTCTTTGACTACTGGTTTGAGTATAAGAGGGTATATCAGAAAGGTTACTTTAGAACATTGACTGCCCTGCAGGATATTACGGAGGCCGGGGTAAAAATTCATTATTTTATCGGTAATCACGATTTTATGCATGGAGACTTCTTTGAAAAGGAAATCGGAGCAGCAATGTATGATGATCCGATTGAGAGGGTTTTAAACGGTAAAAGATTTTTTATAGGCCATGGTGACGGAATGGTGAAGAACGACACAGGATACAATATCCTGAAGAAAATAATGCGGAACAAAACACTGCAGACATTGTATTCATGGGTTCATCCTGATATAGGCATTTCAATTGCCAGCGGAACCAGCAAATCAAGCCGCGAATATACATCAAAAAAGAATTATGGTGAAATTGACGGATTATATGATGCAGCCCGCAGCAAAATTGATGAAGGATTTGACTATGTTATATTCGGACATCTGCACAAGAGACAATTTGTACAATACAAGAACGGAACTTATATAAATTTAGGCTCCTGGCTTGATGCACCATGTTACGGAATATTCCGCGGCAGTAAATTTGAAATAGTAGAGTGGAAATAAAATGGCAAAAAAGAATTACTCTGATTCAGATATGAAGAAATATTTCAATGATCCGAAGTACCGGAATAAGAAAAAGAAAAAAAGTCCCAATGACTCAAGGAACAGGCTTATTGCAGCCGGGATAATTGCTGCATTTGTTCTTGCCTTTGCAGTATTTATTTTCAGCGGGCTTCCATCGCTCGAAGAACTTGAAAACCCGAAACCCGTACTTGCCAGCAAAGTCTATTCTGTTGATGGTGAGGTCCTTGGCCAGTTTTTTATTGAAAACAGGATTGAAACAGATATTGACAGCATTCCCAAACCATTGATCCACGCCCTTATTGCGACTGAAGACAGAAGATTTTATGATCATTGGGGTGTTGATATCTCACGGTTCGCAAAGGCAATGGTGAAGAATGTATTTACTTTTTCACGAGAAGGTGCAAGCACGATAACCCAGCAGCTTGCTAAGAATCTATATAAACTTAAAAGCAGGAATGAAAATATTTTTGAGACGGGAGTTAGAAAGATCAGGGAATGGATAACTGCAATTCAAATCGAGAAAACTTATACGAAAAATGAAATACTTGAATTATATCTGAATGTATCCTATTTCGGGAAGGGGGCGTACGGTATTGAATCAGCAGCCCAGGAATATTTCGGCAAGGATGCTTCCGAACTCACGATTCCCGAATCCTCTTTATTTGTTGCACTGCTTAAATCTTCGGCAAACTATGATCCTATTAACCATTATGATAATGCTTTTGCGAGAAGGAACCTTGTAATGGCAAACATGGTTGATGTCGGTTACCTTAGTGAGGAAAAATACCAGGAATTGAAACAGCAGCCTATTGTACTCACTACTGAAAGGGTTGGAGGAATAAAATCGATTGCTCCTCACTTTATGGAATACATCAGACAGCAGATGATGGCAATGGCAAACAAGTACGGGTATGATCTTTACAGGGACGGACTGAATATCTATACTACAGTTGATATGAGAATGCAGAAGATAGCCAACAAAGCCTGTGAAGAGCATCTTGCTGAATACCAGAAACTGTTCGATAAAAACTGGAACTGGAGTAAAAATAAGAGCCTGCTTGCAAGTCTGCTTGACCGTGCAATTAAAGATTCGCCGGGATATAAAAAGGCCGCCTCAAAAGAGCAGCGGGCTTCAATTTACAATAAAATGAAAAGCCGTGAATCTTTTGTAGACTCAGTTAAAGCTGAAGCTACGAAAGTCCAGGTAGGATTTGTGGTCATTGACCCCTCAAACGGGCAGATCCGTGCAATGGTAGGAGGAGAGAACCAGAATTTCGGAAGGGGACTTAATCACGTTACCGGTATAAAGAGACAGCCAGGCTCGGCTTTCAAACCATTTGTGTATACTACGGCAATAGATAACGGCTACTTCCCAGCATATACGCTTCTCGACCAGAAGTTTGATTACAAGGGATGGTCGCCCAACAATGCAGGAGATGAATATGGCGGATATATGACGCTCAGAGAGGCTCTTGCTAATTCTGTGAATGTGATTTCAGGGAGAATGACTATCAGCGATATTGCGCCTCCCTCACAGGTTGTGAAGTTTGCTCATAAAATGGGAATCGAATCGGATATAAATGCGTATCCTTCAATTGCCCTGGGTACATCGGAAGTATCTCCCCTCGAATTAACATCAGCATACGGTACGCTTGCAAACAAAGGTGTACATGTTGACCCGATTTCCATATTAAAAATTGAAGATCATAATGGAATTCAGATTGCTGAGTTTACCCCCGAATATACTGAAGCGATATCCCCTCAGACAGCATCTATTGTTACAGATATGATGCAGGATGTTGTTAACTACGGTACCGGTGCTGGCCTTAGAAGATACTTCCAGTATCCTGCTGCAGGAAAGACAGGCACTACACAGGATTTTGCTGATGCATGGTTTGTAGGATTTACACCGCAGCTGGCAGCAGGTGCGTGGGTAGGATTTGACGATCATAGGGTTAAGTTTACGAACTGGTATGGACAGGGTGCCAAAGCAGCCCTGCCTATCTGGGGGAAATTTATGGAAGGCGCTTACAAGAAACTGAACCTTCCGCTCAAATATTTTGAGCTTGCTCCCGGTGTTGTCTCAATGGAATTCTGTAAAACAACGATGAATCTTGGAGATACAAGACTGGCTACATCAGGTTGCCCCGAAGTTTACACCGATATTATTAATCAGAAGAATCTTCCTCCGAACTGCGAGATACATTCAGGCGGAGGGAGAATCAAAAAAGAAGAGGATAAGAGAGGGGATACAGGATGGTAAGCATTGAGCTAAAAAGAATTTCTCCCAATTCTTTTATTAGGAAAAATATTCGGTAAATAGTAAATTTACGTCCGTTAATTTTGATTGTTCATTTTAAATTTTTAATTGCCCGAATGGCGGAATTGGTAGACGCGCTAGGTTCAGGGTCTAGTCCATGTACTTGGGTGGGGGTTCGAGTCCCCCTTCGGGCACTATAGAGGCTGCTAAGTACTTAGCAGCCTTTTAATTTATAAGATAAAGAAGGGGCATATTTTAGTTACTTCACAAATTCCTGTATATTCTTATGAAATTGATGGGCTATAATATTTCCGGCATCACTAAGATATATACATACGCACAAATGATATAGATATTGTCGGGACCGGCTATTCAATAAGCATCAGATGTATTTATATTAAACATTAAAAAAGGACCATTTTATGGTTTCAAGTATTCAAAAAGAAAAAGCTGAACTATTCCTGAAGTATCATCAGGACAAAGAAATTCTGGTTCTGTTGAACTCCTGGGACATCGGAAGTTCAAAATTAATAGAAGCAAGCGGCTATAAAGCAATCGCAACAACAAGTATGGGAATAGCTGCTTCGTTAGGGTATCCCGACTGCCAGATAATACAATTGTCAGAAATGATTGAAACTATTTCGGGAATTGTAAAGGCTGTGCAGGTTCCCGTATCTGTGGATATAGAAG
>DATFVA010000469.1:0-2641 GCA_035260565.1 Ignavibacteriaceae bacterium
TAGCAGACAATACCCCCCCTTGAAATCTCCTTTTTCAAACCTCACTTCTGCCCCAAGCTGCAGGGCCAGTGCTTTAAGGTCCTGTATTATATCTTCAAATTCTTTTTCTTTGATTTTCATTTATGAATCTTCCCGTGTCAGGGGTTTAAATACTGCAAGAAAAATAACAGCACAATAACTTAGCAACTCAATTAATGGAAAGCTGCTGATTTCTTTTAACCTCTGCATTACAAGCGGAATTACTTCAACCGGATTAAATGCCGTCACATTAACTTTTGAAAAAATCCGGTAGTCTATTGTCATCAGATAAATTTCAAAAGGAGCTGTTACCATTATAAGTATAGTAATTATGAACAGCCACCCGTTCTTTCTTAAATTAAGTCCGGAGGAAAAAAGAAAAAGAAAATAAAAAACAATAAAAACTATGAACAGTACGAAGGTTGAAATGACAGCCGGGTTAAGAGTAATTAGTATACCGCGTATGTTCTGCCCGTTAATATAAGATTTATATGAAGTAATAGTTTCATCAAATATCTGATAAGATAAAGTCATCCTAAGGAAATAACTTCCCATCCAGAATATACAGGCTATGGAAGCAACTGTAAGGAAAGATGCTGAAATTTTGCTTATCTTTTTCATCATAATCTGAAATTATAAGGAATAAAAATACTAAAATTAATTGAATTATGATTACTGCATCAATTGATATAGGCTCAAATACGGTGCTTCTGCTTATAGCTAAGACAGAGAAGTCAACAGGAACCATTATTCCTCTACGGGATGAGCAAAGAATTCCCAGGATTTCAGAAGGACTAACACAGGGAGGAATTATAAATGAAAAAGCCGAGGACCGTTTGATGGCTGTACTTGCTGAATATTTTAATCTGATTAAAAGATACAGGTGTGAGAAAGTCTTAATCTCAGCAACGAGCGCATTCCGAAAAGCCGGAAACAGTATCAGCATAAAATCGAAAATCGAAAATGAATTTAATACAGATGTTAATATCCTTTCAGGTGAAGAGGAGGCTGAACTTGCCTTTACAGGGACAATGAGTTACGGTGACATGGGGAGTAACAGGCTGGTGATAGATATCGGCGGAGGCAGCACCGAAATTATATTCGGTGAAGGAAATGATATCCGGTTCAAAAAAAGCTTCGATACAGGAGTTGTCGCTCTTTCTGAAAAATATCTTGAGTACAATAAACCTATCGAATATAAGATTGATTTAATGAATAAGGAAATTGAAGAAAGGATTGGTGTGCTCCCGAAATTTATAAATGCCCCCGGGCAAACCATTGCATTAGCCGGTACACCTGTTACACTTGCATGTATTTATAAAGGGCTGACTAAATATGAAAGTAAGGTTGAAGGGTTCAAACTTACCAGAGAAAACATAAATTCATTACAAAAATATCTTTTGAAATTTAGCCCATCAGAGTTACTCCACAAATATCCGGATATTGTTAAACACAGAGAAGATTTAATATTAAGCGGGGCGTGTATATTATTGTTTATAATGGAGTTATTAAATATAGCGGAAGTTATAGTTAGCACTAAAGGAATTAGATATGGAGCTCTCTATAAATAATCCTTCAGAATAGATCAGATGTGTTTATTCTGAATATAAGTGTCAGCCGGTTTTTTTGATTCATCGGGTTCGGGATAATTAAGCGTATAGTGCAATCCCCTGCTCTCTTTTCTCATTCCGGCAGATTTTATTATTATATGGGAGCACGTTATAACATTTCTTAATTCAAGAATTTCCTCGAAAACTTTCGTCTTTTTATAAAAAGACTCTGTCTCTTCAAACAGCGTATGTATTCTTTTTTTTGCTCTTTCAAGACGAAGGTCCGATCGAACAATCCCAACATAATTCCACATTATTTCTTTTACTTCCCTCATAGAATGAGTTATGAGTATCTGTTCATCTGCAGATAATGTGCCTGAATCATCCCAGCCAGGTATATCGGGAATTGAAATGTCATAACTCTTAATAAACTCTTTAAGATCATTTGCAGCACGATATGCAAAAACGACTGCTTCAAGAAGCGAATTGCTAGCAAGTCTGTTAGCACCATGGAGACCTGTCATCGAAACTTCACCGCAGGCATACAAACCATTCAATGAAGTCCTGGAAAATTCATCAACCACTATACCGCCGCAGGCATAATGTGCAGCAGGAACAACAGGAATAAAATCCTTTGTAATATCAATCCCGTAATTCAGGCAGGTTTTATAAATATGGGGAAAATGATCTATAACTTCACTTCCCTTTCTATGAGTGATATCGAGGAATACAAAATCGTCACCTCTCTTCTTAAGTTCATTATCAATAGCTCTTGCCACAATATCTCTTGGGGCAAGTTCTTTACGAGGATCATAATTCTCCATAAAAGTCTCTCCGGACTTTAGCCGGAGTTGGGCCCCAAATCCTCTTACAGCTTCGGAAATCAAAAATGAAGGCTGATTTTTTTCGGTCGAGAGTTCTTCTTTATACAGAGAAGTCGGATGGAATTGAACAAATTCCATATTTCCCATTTTTGCCCCTGCTCTATAGGCCATGGCAAATCCATCTCCTGTAGCGATTAAAGGGTTGGTAGTATGAAGATAAACCTGACCGAGTCCACCTGTAGCAATAAT
>DATFVA010000470.1:0-8509 GCA_035260565.1 Ignavibacteriaceae bacterium
GATTGATCAGCACTTTCGACGAGAAGGCCTTCATTATTGACCTCAAGGAGAGTCACCTGGCCGTTATTATTGATCCGCATACCTTCCTGCCCTGTCGAATTATACCATACCGAGAGAAGCTGCTGATCGATATTGGAATTAACTGCCGGTTCAGTTGAATTTTCTTTGCTGCAAGAAGAAAATACAACTAATAGAAATGCTATCAGAATTGAAAGTAAGGATTTCATTTATTATCCCTTTCCCGCTAATTTTTATTATAATTAGTAATCCCCTTTAATAAAAAAGGTATACAAAAATAATAGTATTCTTATTTATTTTCCAGTTTCCGGATTAGGTTTTTATGAATTGGGAGAAAGATTTTTAAGCGATTAGGTGAATTGTTTTACATGAAGCGATTCAGCGAATCGCCTTACAGGATGATTCAACGAATCGCTTTACAGGAGTGATTCAAGCGATTTGGCGAATCGTTGTACACAGGGTCACTCATCAACTTCCATTCTAAGCAATGCTGCAGCAAGTGTTTTGCCCTGGGCATCGTGCTTGAGCGATACTGTTCCTCCGCCGCCTAATGTGTTATTCAATATAAAGTTAAGTGCTCTGATATTAGGCAATTCATACCTTTCAACTTCACCCAGGCATATTCCCTTAAAATGTTCTTTCACTCTCTCTTTTGTCAGCTGTTTTTTAATTATTTCATATCCTTTGTCATCGTATGCGATAATTCCAACGTTAGCAGCATCGCCTTTATCTCCGCTTCTTCCGTGTGCAATGTCAAGCAGTCTTTTTTTCATTATTTCAGCTCCAGTATTTTAACCTGAGGTTCAACTAATTTTTTAGGTATTAATGCGGGCCAATATGCAATTACTTCATTAGGTCTTGGTCTGCCCCCTGCAAATCCGGTAACGCTGGGAGGACCTGTAAGTATTAGAGGAGCGATCTCCATTCCGAATCTTTTCAGGGAGTCGTGATCTTTTGAACGTACGGCAATTCTAAGCATAATCTCATTAATTTTATCCTCGTCAATTTCTGTAGCCAGGGGTCCGTGGGTAGAATTATAACCGACGAACTCCGTTCTAATTTCATCAAATTTCAGATTAAGATTTGCCAATCTTTGTCTGAGTATTTTATCGGCAGCCTTTGCCTTTGTTAATGCATCGGGCCAGGAATAAGTAAGAGATGCAACAGCTGAATATCCGTCGGCATATGAACAGGATACTTTATAAGAGTCTGTTGCCTCTTTTCCTTTAACATCATAAACCCGCACCCTATCGTTTCCGAGGTCCTCAAGTTTAATTGAGGTAAAATCAGCAACACAGTCGGGAGTAATATATGATGTGGGATCGCCGATTTCATATACTAACTGCTCTGCGACTGTTTCAAAGGATACTCTTCCGCCGGTGTTTTGGTGTTTGGTAATAATAACATCGCCGTTAGGGTAAGCCTCTGCTATAGGGAAACCGATCTCTGCCATATTATCAATCGATTTCCAGTCGCCCAGAAAATTACCTCCCGACGATTGAGCACCGCATTCGAGAATATGTCCTGCGACAGTCCCTGCCGCCATCAAATCATAATTATTTTTATCCCAGCCGAATTCATAAATCATCGGAGCCAGTGTGAGTCCTGTATCCGTAGTCCTTCCGGTGATCACTATATCCGCTCCTCTTTGTAAAGCCTCCACTATGGGTAATGCGTCGAAATAAACATTTGCACTGACCAATTTAGATTTATATGGGACTATAGATTCACCTGTATCCATATTTTTCAGCTCACAGCCCGAGAAAATTATTTCATCGATATTGCTGCGTATATCATCACCGATTACAACCGCAATATCAAGTTTTTTTATCTGCAGGTTCATTGCAATATCGAGTATAGCATCTGCACAGGCGACCGGGTTAACGCCGCCGCCGTTAGTAATAACTTTAATCCCTTTCTCTATGCATACCGGAAGTATCCTTTTCATAAGGTCGGGAAGATCACGAGCATATCCAAGAGTGGGATTTCTCATTTTCTGTTTCTGTAAAATCGACATGGTTACTTCAGCCAGGTAATCCATCACGAGGTAATCAACTTCGCCTTTAGTTACCTGATTATAAGGAGCATCAATAAGGTCTCCCCAGAAACCCTGTCCAGAAGCTATTCTTATTTTATCTTTCAATTATACTCTCCGGTATTATTATCTTATACAATAATGTTATTTTTATTTATCCTTTATGATCAACCAAATTCCGGGGCAACCAGGGGATGATTTTAAAATAAAACAGAGACAAAGTATTTTCAGTATTATATAGAGGCTGTGTGAAAATTCAGCCTGTAAAACTATCGGGCGTATTATATGCCGTAAAATATTACTTTTTTACATTTTACTGTAAGCGAAACGGCGTTTCGCTTTACATTTCCACACAGCCTCTATAAGATTTAAAACTTTGTCTCTTTCAAAATTCCAAATTAAATGATCAAAAAAACATTCATATAATTCAGAAATATAGATTACGCAGAATTAAATTACAACCGCTTTATAGCCGTAACAATGAAGACCGGACTTACCTTCATCCTGGATCTTCCTGAATATGATCCTTACTTTCTGACCAATTTCAACTTTATTCACATCAATATCTGCAATCTGCATTGTTAATCTTACCCCATCATTTACTTCGATTATGCCGACGGCATAGGGTGTTTCCTTTGAGAAATTTGACGGTCCCACCCGTATAACTGTATAGGTAAGTATTTTGCCGAGATCAGAGAGTTTTACTGTTTCAAACTCATTGGAATGACACTCACTGCAATGAGAGCGGGGAGGAAAATATACCTTACCGCATTTTTTACAGCGGCCGGCTTCCAGCCTGTAGCGCTGAGGGATTTCACGGAAATATCCTGGACTAATCATATTGCCTCCAATATATGTATTACACAGCTTGCACCGGATCCGCCCATATTCTGAGCCATTCCTATATGCGCGTTTTTAACCTGACGTGCACCAGCTTTTCCCTGGAGCTGTTCATACAACTCAATTATCTGAGCTACGCCGGTTGCGCCTACAGGATGTCCTTTTGATTTTAATCCTCCGCTTGTATTGATTGGGATTTTACCAGTCTCAAGTGAAGTTAATCCTTCTTCAACGCCAGAACCCCCGCATCCTTTATCGAAGAATCCAAGGTCTTCAGTAACTACAATCTCAGCTATACTGAAACAGTCGTGTACTTCAGCGAAATTTATATCCGAAGGTTTAAGCCCAGTCTGCTTATATGCCTTCTCAGCGGCTCTAACCACAGCATCCAGAGTGGTCAGGCTTCTTCTGCTATGCAGGGCAATGGTATCGGAAGCCTGAGCAGAGGCTCTAACTCTTACGGGTGAATCCGTAAACTTTTTTGCGATATCCATTGAGCAGAGGATAACAGCAGCCCCGCCATCACTGACAGGTGAACAGTCAAGGAGTCTAAGCGGATCGGCAACCAAAGTGGAGTTTAAGACATTATCGATCGAAATTTCAGAACGGAACTGGGCGTTTGGATTTTTAGCACCGTTCCTATGATTCTTTACCGACACTGCGGCAAGCTGTTCTCTTTTTGTTTTATACTGATGCATATGTGCATTTGCGATCATTGCATAGAGACCGGGGAAAGTTATTCCCTGGTACACTTCATAATCCTGATCGGCTGCAGTAGCGAGCACATCAGTTACATCCGCACCATCAGTCATTTTTTCAACACCGCCTGCAAGGACAATTTCACTCTGACCTGAAGCAACCTCAAGGTATGCCTGTCTGAACGATACACCGCCTGAAGCGCAGGCCGATTCAACGCGGGTAGACGGAATTGGAGTAACACCCAGGTAATCTGCCATTACTGCTCCGAGGTGTTCCTGTCCTACAAACAAACCGCCCGACATGCTTCCTACATACATTGAATCTATATGATCAACGCCGGCATCGTTAATAGCTTTTAATGCAGCTTCAACAAATATATCCTTTATAGATTTTCCCCAGAGTTCTCCGAACTTTGTCATTCCGGCACCAATTACAGCAACTTCTTTCATTTTTATTTCTCCCTCTATTCATTCAAGATTATTTTACGACGGAATTTTGCATACTGACCATAATCCAGGTACATCTTATCATTATCAAGCATATCTCTTACTTTGGGTGCTTTATCCTGAACATTCAGTATTTCATCTGTAACCTGGAAAATAAATCCATCACTTCCAGCACCGGAACCGAAGGAAACCATAAATATCTTATCTCCCGGTTTTGCAACATCAAGTACTGCTGACAATCCCGTAGGAGACGATCCAGAATAAGTATTACCCATCCATGGAACTATCCACCCGGTTTCAATCTGTTCTTTTGTAAAACCAAGCTGCTTACCTGCCATCTGAGGAAATTTTCCATTAGGCATATGGAACACAGCATACTGAAAATCTTCAGGCTTCATTCCTGATTTTTCCAGAAGGCTCTTCCCTGCATTTACAACGTGCCTGAAATAAGCAGGCTCACCTGTAAATCGTCCCGCGTGCCTGGGATAAAATTCGCCCTCTCTTCTCCAGAAGTCGGGTGTATCTGAAGTGTACGAGTGAGTGAATAAAAATTCAGCTACGACTTTTTCTTTTCCGATTATAAAAGCAGATCCTCCGGCTGATGCAGAATATTCGAGTGCATCGCCAGGGGCTCCCTGTGAAGTATCAGCACCTATAGCAAGAGCATACTTTACTTCGTCTGCTTTTACCAATCCATAAGCCACGTACATTGCTTCTGTACCGGCTTTGCAGGCAAACTCATAACTTGCAACGTGGACATGAGGCCCTATCCCGAGTGCATCTATTACTATCGTACCGCTCGGTTTTACTGCATACGGATGCGACTCCGACCCAATATAAACCGCACCAATATCCTGAGGATTTATACCGCTCCGCTGCAGAGCATATCTTGCCGCCTGGACAGAGATAGTTATAGTATCTTCATCAAGACCGGGTACAGTCTTTTCGTACAATAACAAACCTCGTTTAATTGCTTCTGGATCGGCTCCCCACTCTTTAGAAATGTTTTCGACTTTAACTCTGTATCTTGGGAGATAAGAACCAAATCCGACTATTCCAACCATACTACTCTCCCTGTTATATTTGATGATTAATTAGTTAATTAAAAGTAACCTCGCATCTATCAAATTCAACCAGGATTATTATTAAAGGGGATTAAGAAATCAGGATTGATAGTTTTTCCCGCTAAAAAATAAATCCTCCCCTATCCCTATTTATTTCAAAATCAATATATCAACTTTTGATTTAAGTGTAAATTGAAAAAGCGGATTTATTTTAATCAACACAGCCCCACCATTTTTCTAAACCTATGAACATTTCTTAGTTGTTAATATGAAAATATAAACTCCTGGTCTGCTGAACAGGTATAGTCTTTCTATAAGAATCACCTGTTCCATCCTTCTCTGCCGATTAACGGGACGAATGCAAATTCAGGTATATCCCTTACATCAAAATCATCCTCTCCGGTTTTCCGGATTATTTTAAGGATCTGGCTCTGTTTATTTCCTACAGGAATTACAAGGCGCCCCCCTACTACCAGCTGTTTTTTCAATGAGACGGGTACAGAAGGCGAACCGGCCGTAACGATTATTCCATTATAGGGAGCGTATTCCTCCCATCCGATAGTTCCATCACCATACTTGGTATGTACCCTAATACCAAGGTTATCGAATAACTTCTGAGTTTTTATATAGATCTCGAAATGTCTTTCGATGCTGTAAACTTTCATCCCCATCATTTCAAGAAGCGCAGCCTGGTAGCCGGATCCGGTGCCGATCTCCAGCACTGTTTCTCCTGTCCGGAGCTGAAGAGCCTGAGTCATATAAGCAACAGTATACGGTTGTGAGATAGTCTGTCCGTAACCGATCGGGAGTGCAATATCTTTATATGCATGTATTTTCAAAGCTACAGGGATAAATTTATCCCTCTCCACCGATGAAAGTGCACCGAGCACTGCTTCATCTGTAATGCCCCTCTTTCTCAATTTATCTACAAGATCGCTTCTTTCATTTTCGTACATTATTTTCCGGGAAAAGTTAAGTCACACAAAGATAAATAATTATTTATAATTCTTTAATTTTGCACTGCAATTAATAATTTCGGAATCTAATGATCGATATAATTCTGAATTCCCTTGGCGGAGCAGTTCTGATAATGATGATGAGAATCTGTGATGTAAGCATAGGTACAATGAGGACAATTTTCGTTGTACAGGGTAAAAAATACTTAGCGGGCTTAACCGGTTTTTTTGAGGTGCTTATCTGGATCTTTGCAATGCGTTATATAATGCAGCATCTTGACCAGATACCTAATCTTTTTGGTTACGCAGCAGGCTTTGCCCTGGGAAACATCATAGGCATATCGATTGAGCAGAAGATCGGATTAGGGTTCATTCAGCTAAATATCATTTCACGTCACCACACTGATCAGATTGCAGCTGAATTAAGGAAATCAAGATTTGGGGTAACGATAGTGCCGGGAGAAGGCGGAGCAGGAGGAGTCTCCATAATTGTTCTTGTAGCGCCGAGAAAATTTCAGAAAAAAATAGTTTCTCTTATTGAAAAAGTCGATCCTAATTCGTTCATTACGATTAACCACTCACTCCCCTATAGAGGTTACAGGCACGGATCGAGAAAATAGTATCGGCTGGTTATTGCCTTGTCTCTGAAGATACAATTTCAGAATCCTCAATCCGGGTAGTTATACACCAGTTATAACCGTTCGCTTCCAGCGGTTTTCCGGTAATAATTAAAGCATGATCGGCAAGGACTTTTGAGTAAGTACCGTTAAGTGTGGTATCCAGTCGGGTATTTATTTCCCATCCTGAAAAGGAATTGCCTCCGCCGCCCATAGCAGTATTTGTTCTGTAATACTTTAAGGCGTCCGCTGCAAGGTTAGTACATTCAAGAATTATATTATCTTTGGTTCTCTGCTCTGCCTGACCGTTCATAGTACCGTTAGCCAGGGCGATTGCTATACCAACGATGATTACTCCGACAGCAATCAGCAGGATTTGTTGTGAACCCATCACAGCCTCCTTTACAAAAGGGAGCAACCCTCAAATGGATGGTTAACAGAAAATAGAATTATTTTACGAAGCCATTGAATCGTAGATCCGGGAAGGATCCATCAGACTCATTATTGCTTCAGATTTAGTTTTATGCGTATTAAAGATATTTAGCGTACCGGTTACAGTAAGAATTGTGTGTGCAATTGAAGGAGGTTCGACGATTCTCAATTCACCACCGGCGTCAGCCAGTTTTTTAAGTGTAACCACAAGGACACCGATAAAAGTTGAATCAAGGAAATCGCAGGGACTGAGGTCGATGACGATCTTAAGTTTTTTCTTCTTCATCTCATCGTCAATGAACTTTTTGAATTCGTGCGCTTCTTTGAAAGTTGCACGGGAAATATTAACAGTAATTATTACTATATCACTACTGTACTCTTTTTCGAAATCTAACATCACTTCCCTCTCTGGTTAAATTATACTGAAATTATTTAAGTGATCCTGAACTACTGCCCTCTCCGAATCCACACCTCTAATTCAATTCAGGTGCCAGATGAAATTTGGAAGAAAAACCGAATTTTTAGAATTTTGCGTGTTTCAAACTAGAACATATTCCTAATTATTATAGCATCCTAAGTCGAATTTTTGTCCGGCTAAAATCGGGATTTTCGCTTCGTTACGATTTTTTTGGTCGGGATATTTTTGAGGTCCTCAAATTTGAGAAGGTTTGAAAATTTGGGAGAAACGGAATGCTGCTATATTGGAATAGCCGGGATGGAATAAAGTTATCGATGAGTCCGTTGACGCCGTCCAACCATTATCAGATGGGCGAGGATATTAACCGGGAAGAAGAGCGGATTATACTGGTATTATGACGGGAGTTAAGACGGTTCAAAGACGGGTCATCACTAATTTCGGGGGGTAAATTGATGATTTATTAAACAATGTTTTTGATGGGCGAATTGGGCAAATTTGCGAACTTAACGAATTAATTTAACGAATTGACGAATTAATAATTTAGAATTAAATACTTATTTCCAACGAATATATTATATAATTTTTTAATCTGAAGTTCAACCCACCAACTTTAATTGCTAAAAAAATCAGGCATATTTGAAAATTTATTGCAAGATAGGTGTAATCCTTTTATATTTGTCACGCTAAAAATTTAGCGATAATAATAAGTTTTTATTGCGGGAATAGCTCAGTTGGTAGAGCGTCCCGATCTCTTTCGGGACCAAGGTTGATGTCCCGGGTTCTGGAATAAAGAAATATAAATTTTTGCATTTATTGCGGGAATAGCTCAGTTGGTAGAGCGCAACCTTGCCAAGGTTGATGTCGCGGGTTCGAGTCCCGTTTCCCGCTCAAAAAAAATCCACTTTCAGTGGATTTATTTTTTTATGGTTCTTTAAGTATATTTGTTTTCAGCAAATGGCGCTGTAGCCAAGCGGTCTAAGGCGA
>DATFVA010000471.1:0-3332 GCA_035260565.1 Ignavibacteriaceae bacterium
CCATCATCCATCATCCATCATCCATCATCCATCAACCATCTTCCATCTTCGCCTCCTATTCGCCAATTCTCTATATTTTATTATTTTTGCACATCGCTTTATTCATTAATAATTCCAGGGTTTCAACTTATGAGTTCTGATAGAATTCCCGTGGCTGTTCTTGGCGCTACCGGCAGTGTAGGCCAAAAGTTCATTTCTCTCCTTGCCGGTCATCCCTGGTTTGAAGTTAAGATGGTTGCCGCTTCGGATAAATCTTCGGGAAAAAAATACAAAGACGCTGTTAACTGGATATTGAATGATCCTCTTCCGCAGGATATAGGTGAACTTGAGGTCCGTAATTGTGAACCAGATAAAAATATTCGCGTTGCATTCTCAGGACTCGATTCCAGTGTGGCGGGGGAAATTGAAGAGAACTTCGCTAATGCAGGCTATATAGTAATTTCAAATTCAAAAAATCATCGCATGGATAAATTTGTACCGCTGCTTGTCCCTGAAATCAATCCCGGTCATCTTGAGCTGATCAAAAAGCAGAATTATAACGGCGGCTCTATAGTTACAAATCCGAATTGTTCTGCAATAGGACTTGTACTAGCACTAAAACCACTGGTGGACAGATTCGGAGTAGAATCTGTCAACGTTGTAACAATGCAGGCAATATCGGGAGCGGGGTATCCCGGTGTATCAAGTCTTGATATAATAGATAATGTTATTCCTTTTATCGGCGGGAGCGAGGAGGAAAAACTTGAGACTGAACCTAATAAGATTTTTGGATCCTTAAGCGAATACGGAATTCAGAATAATAATATTAAAGTAAGCGCTCAGTGCAACAGGGTCGGCGTAGTTGACGGGCATACAGAATGCGTCCAGGTCAAATTGAAGAAGCCGGCAGGTATAAAAGAAATTTTAGATGCATGGAATTCGTTCAGAGGGGAGCCTCAGAAACTTAATCTTCCGTCAGCACCGGTAAAACCTGTTTATTATTATCACGAAAGAAATTATCCCCAGCCTAAAATCCACCGGAACGTTGATAAAGGTATGGCAGTTTATATAGGAAGACTGAGAGAAGATAAATTTTTCGATTTTAAATTTGTCATACTTTCTCATAATACTATGCGCGGAGCAGCAGGCGGTGCACTCCTCTGTGCCGAACTGATGAAAATTCAGGGTTATTTATAAAGAAAGCCTTAAAATACCGATTTTACTTCCTTCCTTCTCAGAAATGAGAATAAATATTTGTATTTTTGTTTATCCAAAAGCAAAATAAGTTTCAGATTGCAATTTTATAAGAATACGGGAAGGTTCTGTATTAAATGCTAAGAAAAGAGCTTCTAGCAAAAACATTTAAATTCGATTTTGACCTCTTCAACAGTCTCCAGGATATGTGTTTTATTATTTCGGAGGCTGGTGAAATACTTGACGTTAATATTTCGGGGGCAATTAAACTAGGTGTTCCTTTAAACCAGATTGAAGGAAGAAAATTTATAAATATCATTGAATCAGAACACAGGGAAATAGTAGGTTCAACTTTTGAATCTTGTGTTAGTCACAATAAAAGCGGCAGTGTTATCGCTAAATTTATTTCTTCGGAAAGATCAGTCGACGTTAACATAGTATTCACACCCAGCCTGCAGGTTATCGACGGTCAGGAAAAACTCTTCTTCTTTGTTATGGCACATGATATCACGCTTGAAAAAGAACGCGAGATAAATCTGCTCAGGTTTTATAATATTGCCGAGAATACAGTAAACCCCCTGCAGATTACAGACCTGAGCGGAAGAATGATATATGTGAACCCGGCATTTGTAGAGAGCAGCGGTTATTCCAGGGAGGAGCTGCTCGGAAAAAATCCGGGTATTTTCGGCAGCGGAAAGAACTCGAAGAAATTCTGGAAGCATATGTGGGAAACAATCAACTCAGGGAAAGTATGGGTCGGTGAATTGGAAAACCGAAAAAAGAACGGTGAACCATTTTATACTCAGCTTCTCATTTCTCCCATACTTGATCCAGCCGGTAAGATATGGGGCTTTTTCGGAATACACCGGGACCTGAGTGAAAAGAGGATGTTTGAGAAGCAATTAATTCATACTCAGAAAATGGAAAGCATCGGAACTCTTGCTGCCGGCATAGCTCACGAAGTCGGCAACCCGCTTGCATCCATTTCAGCATTAGTACAGGTTGTACTACGGACAACTAATGATGATTTCGTTAAAGATAAACTGGGACTTGTTAGAAGCCAGGTCACAAGAATATCAAAAATTATCCGTGATCTTGTCGATTTCTCCAGGCCTTCAGATTATGAACTCCAGGTAATGAATATTAATGAAAGCATTAAAGAAGCTGTTGAAATTGTAAAAGTAGGAGCCCGTGCTAAGGATGTGGATTTCATAATTGAGCTCGGGCGGGATATTCCCCTTCTGCCTTTAATCTCAGATCAGATACAGCAGGTGTTTATAAATATTTTAATCAATGCAGTCGATGCTATGGCTGAGGATACTACAAAGTCCAGGAAAAAACAGATCAGGATAAATTCACATCTGGACGATGATAACATTGTACTAAAATTCACGGATACCGGACCCGGCATTGAAGAGCAGAATTTCTCTAAAATTTTTGAACCGTTCTATACTACTAAAAAGCCGGGCAAAGGAACAGGCCTCGGCTTATGGGTAAGTTATGGAATAATTAAAAGTTTTCAGGGAAATATAGAAGTGGAAAGCAAACCCGGTGAATATACGACGTTTAAGATTTCCCTCCCGTTAAATACGTAATAACAACAGGAATATAAAAAATGAATGAGAGAATACTCGTAGTAGATGATGAGGATATAATCAGAGAATCACTTTCTTATGTGTTAAGAAAAGAAGGCTATAATGTCCATGAGGCTGAGAACGGAAGAGTCGCTTATGATATGATCCTTAAAGAATCTTACGACCTTGTCGTCACCGATCTGGAAATGCCGGAAATGAAAGGTATACAGCTCCTTGAAGAAATAAAAAAGCTCGACATTCATACTGTAGTGGTTGTAGTAACTGCATACGGATCTCTCGACACTGCTATAGCAGCATTAAGAAGCGGAGCCAGCGATTATATTTTGAAGCCTGTTGAGTTCGACGAACTGCTTATAAAAATCAATCGCCTGCTCGAAATGAAAAACCTGCTTGTTGAGAACCGTTTATTAAGAAAAGAGATCCAGCGGGACTTTGATTTTGAAAATATTATCGGCAACAGTCACGCAATCAGAAGAGTCTATGAAATGATTGATACAGTCGCCGACACCGATAGTACTGTACTGATCACAGGTAAAAGCGGAACAGGTAAGGAACTTGTTGCAA
>DATFVA010000472.1:0-7900 GCA_035260565.1 Ignavibacteriaceae bacterium
ACGATAAAATTAAAAGTGTAGAACAAAAATTAAAAAGTCTCTGATATTCTTTCGCGGGATAAATGAATAAGGATAGATTCAAAAAGAGTTTCCCTTTTTACGGCTGGACCGGCTTCCTGCTCATTATCGTTTTCTGGTACCTGAATTGGTTCCTTACAGGTTTACGGACAGACTGGGCTTTCTTTCCTTTGTGGCTGGGCTTCTGCCTGGCAGCTGATGCCCTTGTTTATACACGTAAAGGAACATCTCTGATCCACAGAAGCATTAAGAAATTTATTCTTCTGTTTGTAATCTCTGCTCCGGTCTGGTGGCTGTTTGAGCTTTTTAACTCGTTTACGCAAAACTGGTTTTATGACGGCAGACAGTATTTTACCGATCTCCAGTTCTTCATCCTCGCTTCAATAAGTTTCTCCACAGTGATTCCTGCTGTCTTTGAAGCTGCAGAATTAGCCGGGACTTTTAAGTGGATAAGAAATCTAAAAACATATAAAAGATTGGAGCCCACCTTTCCAGTTGCCGGGATTTTCTTCTTCCTTGGAATATTAACACTTGTCCTGGAAATCATTTTCCCGAAGGTGTTCTATCCTTTAATCTGGATAACTGTTTATTTCCTCGTGGAGCCTGTAAATATTAAAATGAAAAACCGCACTCTGCTTCACTACATACATAAAGGAAACTGGAAACCGGTAGCTGCTTTGTGGATCGGCTGTCTCATATGTGCATCCTTCTGGGAGATGTGGAATTATTATTCGTACCCAAAATGGACCTACACCCTTCCGATGGTAAACTTCCTTCATGTATTTGAAATGCCGCTGTTGGGCTACATCGGGTACCTCCCTTTCTCACTCGAGCTTTTTGCAGTGTATAATCTAATAAATGGAATATTCGGTAAGGGAAAAGATGATTATATTTCTTTCCAGGATAAAATAAGAAAAGAAGAAGTAATCCGCATAAAGGAACCTGGTAATATTCTATAATTAAAACTTTAACAAATTATTTTGAAGGCGACTGATCATTTATGATTCAATTTAAAGGAATTATTTTCGATATTGACGGGACACTGACCTCTACGAATAAGCTCATCTTTGCTTCATTCAATTTTATTACCGAAAAATACCTTGGAAAAACATTTACGAATGAAGAAATATTAAAGTGGTTTGGCCCTACTGAAGATGTAATCTTAAAAGAATTCTGCGGCGATAATTATGAAAAAGCCCGTGAAGAATATTATAAATTTTACTCTGATAACCATAACCGCTTTATGGCGGATATTTACCCGGGTATGAAAGAAATACTTGATGAATTAAAATCCCGGGGAGTTTTATTGTCTATCTACACAGGCAAAGGGAGAGAAGCAGCGCGGATTACTCTGAAAAAACTTGAAATCTATGATTATTTTGACTTGATAATTACCGGCGATGAAGTTAAAGAGCATAAACCATCGCCTGAAGGAATAGAAATCTTTCTTGAGAAGTTCAAACTTGATAAAAATGAAGTTCTGATGATCGGGGATGCACCTTCAGATATTAAAGCTGCACACGCAGCGGGAGTAAAAGTTGCCTCTGTTTTATGGGATAGTCTTGCTAAACATCACGTATTGAAAATGAATACTGATTATGTGTTCAACACCGTAGCAGAATTGAAGCAATTTTTGTTATTTAGCCTTCGACCCACTCCTTAGTCTCCTCCCCCAAAAGTACTTTAATGTATTGAGGGAGGGGATTTTTTTTAAGATAAAAGAATCAGGCTAAAATTGAATCTTGATTTCATTCTCCTCCGCCGAAACTAAAGGGATAAACAAAAGAAACACGTGGTTCAATTCTTTTCTGCGGGAGATAGTCTATTATATTTTTATCATTATCGTAAAGAGGGGTAAATGTCCAGTCATACACCAACGAAACTATTAGGAACTCCACCGGCTTGTAACCGACTTCAAAAAACATATACGATCTATCATCAAGCTTAAAAATCGCGGTTTCGTTGCCGATGTTCACCTTGTCGTAACCTGCCCGTAAAAGGAAGGGAGCATCATCAGGAGCTATTTCGCTGTATAAATGCAGTGCGCCGCTCTGCGGGGTTTTATCCAGCCTCTGGTAGCTTCCTACTATATCAAAGATACCTAGTACATTTACTCCAAGTTCACCAAAGATCCCATTATCAGCGTTCTCATTGAATTCGAGCCTCTGTATTTTACTGTGAACTGTCCCCGACTGCCCTAACTGGAACCTTTCAATTTCATAGAGAGGTCCGAAATAGGATGGCAGGTAATGTTTTTGATTGAACCTGCGTTCAAGTTTTGCATGGGCGCTTATCAGGCCGAGCGGATTAAGCTCTCCCATTATTCCTGTGGCTACTCCGCTTCCATAATCCAGTATCTTGGCGTAATCTGCATATACCTCAAGGTTAATCATCCCCGATGATAGTAAGGGCAGACCAATATCAGCACCGATAATATTTACAGACCCTTTATCATCTGTCGCGGTAAAATTATGTGTGGTAGTATTGAAATCTCCTGCGGTGATGCCGGCTTTGCTGTTATAATCGCCTGAATATGATATACCTAATTCAAGATTTCCAATTATAGGGATAGGAGCAAGTGATGTGAACTGCAGCGGGCGTACATATCCCCGGAGCCCAAGAATCCCAGCCTCTGCAAAGGAACTGTAAATGGATTCGAATCCCATCTGCCCGAAATCGATATCGAGCAGCATTCCGGTTTTTCTTGCATCAATAGTGGGACTATTATTATAAGCATACATAATACTCCCGTGCCCAAGCGTGTAATAATCAAGCGCCCCGAGCTTAGCATAGACAGGGTCATTCTTAAAACCGTACCTTACGTAGCGGATGATGCTCAGGTAATCGGAAAAAGTATTGAAATCTTCCTTCCGAAGGTTTCCATTTTTATCAACATCGAGCATTAAATCGAGTCCGACCCCGAATTCCGCAAAAGATATTTCAGGAGTGAAATGAAAAGTATAGTAAAGCTCTCCGTCTATCCAATTTAACCCGAGACCGCCTTGAAGTTTTCCGTTATCAGGAAGCGGGTATTCATTAAATTGCGCTTCTGCTATATAAGATATCAGAATTATGAGCAGAATGGTAAAAGATCTTTTCATTCTTCCTCCGCGTTAGAATAGTTTCTCAAATAAAGGTTTTCTCATTTGCAAAATAATAAAATTATATTATTATTTGATTCGTATAATAATCACAACTTGTTTGCTCTTCAGGTTGAATTTCCAACTGGTCTTCAAGCGATTCTATACAATTGACAATTTTGTCAAATGTAAATTTTTTCAGCAGCTAAAAATGCGTTTTTTGGCCGTTTTTGCACTGTCTCATTTTGAGTCCAAATACGGCACAAATACGGCATAACTACGGGACAAATACGGGGTAAAAGGAAGTATGACAATTCTGTCAAAGTTGTATAGTTATTCTACATAGAATTTAGGACATTTTCAGGCAGCTGGATCCTCTATTACTTCCTTGCCAGCCAGACTTCCGGGTTCTGGTTTTCACGTGAATTCCAGATTTCGAAATGAAGAATTTTCCCTTCGAGACTATCCCCTACTTTGGCGATTACTTTCCCCGGTTTAACCCGGTCCCCTTCGTTAACATATATCTCCGAAAGATGACTATACACAGTTCTGTAATCACCTTTATGCGTGACAATAATAACGCTGCCGTAACCCGGGATCCAGTCAATCGCTGAAATTACCCCGTCGCTGACTGCTTTAACGTCTATATCCTTTGAAGCTGCAATATCAACACCGTAATTAAGCATAATGGTGTTTGTTTTGCTGTTCTTGTTCTCCCCGTATTTCTTCACAATTTTCCCGTTTGAAACCGGCCAGTTCAGCTTTCCCTTCAATGAGGAAAATGAAGCAAATCCTGAAGTAGATAAACTTATATCATAAGTCGATACTTCTACATTGTTTTCTGCTCTTATTTCGGCATTATTATCAACGGGCCTGACATCACCCTTTAATTTTTCTCTTTCCAGTCTTTCCGCTTCTTCTTTCTTTTTTCTTTCCGCCTCAGCTATCAGCCCGGTAATGATGTTGCGGATTTTTATTTCAGCTTGTTTCTTTGCCTCAAGTTCATTATTTAATTGAGATTTATCATGTTTTATAACATTCAGAATTTTCTTCCGTTCATCAAGCTTGCCCAGCAGTGAATTTTCCTCTTTCTCCTTTTCTGCGGCAAGTTTTACTTTTTCCTCTTTTTCCTTTTTCAGTATTTCTTTTGCGGCGGTTAGTTCCTGCTTACTTTCTTTTAATCTATTAATATCTCTGCTTCTCTGTTCGGAAAATTTTTCGAAGTATTTATACCTTAGTAATGCCTGCTGAACTGAAGATGAGTTTACAATCATCTCAAGCTCATTGGGACTGCTGTGTTTATAGACTGCCTTTATATAACCGGCATAGTTATCCTGAAGCATTTTTATATCATTCTCAAGAGCGCTTATCTTTCCCTCACTTTCAGTGATCCGGTTTTCCGTCTGCCTGACCCCTGCCCGGTAGCTGCCGATTAATTTATTCAATAGAAAACTTTGCCTGCTGATATTTTCTATTGCTGAGAATGATTCTTTTTCTTTTTTTGATTTGTTCTTTATTTCTGTTTCGAGTGAGGTTATCTCATCTTTGATTGTGGAAAGCTGACTCTGCTGCGTTTTTATCGCCGATTCCTGGGGGAAGATCCTGACTGCAGCAGAAACTATAATTAATACTGCTGCAAAGTATTTTACCGGTGAAATATTCATCAGATTTTAATTACTGCAGCATCCTTCGGAATTGTAAAATCAATATAAATGTCCGGATTGTTGGCTTCCATATTTTTATAATTTATGCTGATGTGCTGATCTTCCTGCGTCCTGTCTACTTCAATTTTATACGGGATAGGTACCCCCTGCAGAACGTTAAATTTTGAATAATTTCCTTCAAGGGCAAGATTCCCCTCTTTATCCCACAGCGTATATTTTGTTATCCCGAGCTCTCTGACGTCAACCCGGTATTGTGTTTTTGCGTTCATAAAAGAATCGACATAGGTTAACACATACTGATCATAATCAACTTTATATTCATCGGGTACTTTATAAAGGTTTTGAGTCAGATTCACTGAGCCGACGAATGCATCTATTATATCGTTGAAAGGGAGATCTATATGAAATATATCTTTCAGCATATCATCATTCGCGACTCCCTCATACACCGTATTCTCAAGTGCATCATAAAAAGAAAAATTTTCTTTTGTTACGAGTACCTGAGCCAGTTCGATCCCGAAAGCTCCCATGATGCTCAGATAAATAGAATCAGGTTTGTGGATCACAACTCTGAAATTAGCACTGTTATTTATCTTCGGCGATTTAACCGCAATAGTTCCGTATCCCTCAAAGCTTCTGATTCTTCTCCTGTTGACTTCCAGTTTATTGATCAGTCTTTCAGAAGGAAGAAGCTCAACATCGTCATTCGGCTGGGAAGGAACGCAGCCATTAATAAGAAAAGGAATAATTTCAATGAGCAGGAGAAAAAGCACAGAGTATTTTTTCAAATTTCACCTTTTTCTATTTTTATTTTTACCCGGTTGTTAGTTGAATCAAGACTTAATGATTTTTCCCATATGCTCTTTGCTTTGTCTTTATTACCAAGCATATAAGTAATATCCCCAAGATGTTCAAGCATTACAGAACTTTCTCCGCCCACCTTGATCGCTTGTTCAATATATTCTTTAGCCTTTTCATATTCACCTAATTTAAAGTAAACCCATCCGATTGTGTCAAGATACGATGAATTCAACGGCTCCTTTTCTATTGCATTCTCAGCCATCTTCAATGCTTTATCCAGTTTTATTCCTCTTTCAGAGAGTGAATATGCGTAGTTATTATTAACCAGAGCGTTGGTAGAATCAATGCTCAATGCTTTTTCATAAGTACTGTCGCAGGCCTCCCAGTTTTTCTGCCCGTCATAAATAAGTCCGAGTGTGCCGAGAAGGTTTACAAGGTTTGCGCTGTCAGGAGAAAGTTCCAAAGCCTTATTCAGATATTTAATTGCTTCATCGTTCTCCTTCAGCTGACTGAGAGTAAAACCATATGCTGAGAGAGCGTTCATATCTGAAGGGTTGATATCCACTGCCTTTTTAAGATATGGTTCAGCCTCACTATTATGACCGCTTTGAGCAAGCGACAACCCCAGTATAAAATTCACTGTAAAATCATCCGGGAACAATCCGACTGCCTCATCCATAACTTTAATTGCTTCATCATATCTTTTATTGTCAAAATACAGCCCGCCGAGCCTTACCCACGCCTGCACATTCCAGCCGGCCATCCGGGTCACCTGCCTGAATTCCTCCATTGCAAGCGAATCCTTATGCTCATTTATAGCAATAGCACCCAGGTACATTTTGACTTCCCAATCGGTTGTATCTTTATCCATCTTTTCAAAAAATTCTTTTGCTACCGGGGTTAAGCTTGAATCTTTTAATGACTGCATGAAATATGAAGCTCCAACCCTGATTTTTGCATCGAGCGGGATACCTGGTTTATCAAGGATATATTTATATTCCCGGGCTGCAGAGTCCCAATCGCCCTCATTAATATAGATCTGAGCTTTCTTCTCTCTTACTTCAAGATCATCAGGATCCAGCTGAAGAAGGTCATTGGCAGAAGTGAGAGCTTCATCATACTTTTCTGCCCTGGTGTAATAATCAATCAGCAGTTTGTAGAGGGAAGTGTTCCCCGGATCGATTTTAAGTAATTCCTTTATTGTGTTTGAAGCATTATCTATATCGCCTAACTTTTCATATAAATCGGCTATCCTGATAAGGACATTCCATTCGGGACCAATAACATTGGTAAGTTTCCTGTAAATCTTAATCGCACTCAGGGGTTTTGAATTTTCATAAATCCTCGCGAGACGGTAATAGGAAGTCAGCGAAGTAGAATCCTGCGCAATCATTTCTTCAAGCACAACAGCAGCTGAATCGAACTGGGAGGCTGAGGAAAAAATATCTGCCAGCAGTGATTTATACTCAAGCCGCGCGGGGTTCATAGCTGCCGCCTTTTTAGCGTTCTGAATAGCCTGGGGAGTCTTACCAAGGTAATAATAATTTTTACCGAGGGCATAATAAATCCCGGCACTTGTATCATACCTTAAAGCATTCTGCAATGCTGAGATTGCACCGGGGTAATCCCCCTCTGTTTCCATAACGGAGCCGTCAATAAAATACTCCATCGCCTTGTTCTTCAAGTCCGCAGGATTGGTAGTATCGCTGATCTGCTCAGTATTTTGAATTTCTTCCTCTTCTTTTACCGTTGTTCTCGTGGATGAGCACCCGGTAAAAAGGTATAGAAATAAAGCTGAAACCAGCAAAGAAATTTTAATCATAATATCCAGGGTTATTTAAGAAAAAATATTGCTCTCGCCAATTAATTACAAGGCACTTTCAGATAATCACAGAACCTGAGTGTGCCTTAACGCCGGCATTCTTGCGTACAAATATACTAAACTATATCTTTGCAAAAACTGATGAGGGAAATGGAAATTTACGATCTTGCTCTTGCTTATGTGTGGGAATATGATGTTGATTTTATAAATCTTGTGGAGGACAGATCCCGTGAGGCCGGCCTTACCACTTTTATAATTTCTGAACATAATATTAGCGAGGTACTCGACCAGGTAATAAAACGAAAGCTGCACTTTCATTATTACCTGGACCGTGCCTGGGATGTGGACGAGAGATTTGAACACCTCGGCAGGATACTTTTGCGGCGTAAAACGCTTCTTTTTAATCCTTATAAAAAGGTACTTCACGCAATCGATAAGGCAAGTATGCACCTTGAGTTTATTACAGCTGGTCTGCATGTACCCTATTCTATTATTATACCTCCTCACAGCGAAAA
>DATFVA010000473.1:0-17389 GCA_035260565.1 Ignavibacteriaceae bacterium
ACGAGACGAAATATTAAAACGCCTAAAAATAGATGGAAAAGGGGATACCGAAGAACTGGTTGAGGAAATGATAGAAGAAGGTTCTGTTAAGGGCGTAAATATTTCAAGATACAAAGGTCTTGGCGAGATGAATCCTGAGCAGCTCTGGCAAACAACAATGAATCCCGAGACAAGGACAGTTCTTCAGGTTACTCTTGATAGTGCTGCGACTGCTGATAAAATATTTGAGACGCTTATGGGAGATGCAGTGGAGCCCAGAAGAGAATTTATTGAGAAACATGCTAAGTACGTTAGAAACCTTGACGTATAATTAAATAAAAGATTTAAACTAAAAAGAAATTTAATATGGCGACGATTTTTGAAAAAATAGTTCCTGTTTCATTAGAAGAAGAGATGAAATCATCTTACATCGATTACTCTATGTCGGTAATTGTTGCAAGGGCCCTGCCCGATGTAAGGGATGGATTAAAACCTGTTCACAGAAGAGTTTTGTTTGGGATGCATGAGCTCGGCCTAGCATATAATAAACCTTACAAAAAATCTGCAAGAATAGTAGGAGAGGTTCTTGGTAAATACCACCCGCATGGAGATACTGCCGTTTATGATTCGATGGTGAGAATGGTTCAGGAATTTTCATTAAGATATCCGCTGGTTAATGGGCAGGGGAACTTCGGCTCAGTCGATGGCGATTCACCCGCAGCTATGCGTTATACTGAAGCAAGGCTCCACAGGATTGCAGACGACATGCTTCGCGACCTTGACAAGAATACAGTCGATTTTGCTCCTAACTTTGATGACTCTTTGCAGGAGCCGGTTGTGCTGCCTTCATATCTTCCCAATCTTTTAGTGAATGGCGCCAGCGGAATAGCTGTTGGTATGGCCACAAATATCCCGCCGCATAATCTTACTGAAATCATTGACGGCCTCATTGCGTATATAAAGAATCCCGAAATAACCGATGAAAAAATAATGAAGATTGTTACCGCTCCCGATTTTCCGACAGGCGGGATTATTTTTGGTTATGAAGGGGTGAAGGAGGCCTATAAAACCGGTCGTGGAAGGATAATTGTCCGTGCTAAGGCAAATATAGAGACCCTCAAGAACAACAGAGAAAATATCATAATAACAGAACTTCCTTACCAGGTAAACAAAGCAAACCTCATTGAGAAAATGGCGGAACTGGTCCGTGCTGGAAAATTAACCGATATATCCAATATCCGGGATGAATCTGATAGAGACGGTATGCGTGTTGTGATTGAGTTAAAACGGGATGCCCAGCCGTCTGTTGTTCTTAACCAGCTGTTTAAGCACACCCAGATGCAGACAACTTTTGGCGTGATTCTACTTGCCCTGGTGAATGGAGCCCCGGTGGTGCTAACGCTCAAACAAATGATGGTACATTTTGTTGAACATAGGATGGATGTACTTATTCGAAGGACAAAATATGAACTGGACGCAGCGGAGCGAAGGGCCCATATTTTAGAAGGATATATAATTGCACTGGATAATATAGATGCAGTTATTGAAACTATTAAGAAATCGAGGGATACCGAGACCGCAAAAAATAACCTGATGCGCAGATTTAAGCTGAGTGAAATTCAGGCAAAAGCAATCCTGGATATGAGACTGCAGAGGTTAACGGGCCTGGAAAGAAAGAAAATTGAGGACGAGTATAAAGAAACGATTAAGCTGATTGAAAGACTGAAGGGGATATTAGAAAGTGAAGAGAAGAGATATTCAATTATAAAGGATGAACTACTCCAGATTAAAGAACGATATGGTGATGCCCGCAGGACCGAAATTGTCTATGATTATGAAGAGTTCTCCCTTGAGGATACAATTGCCGAAGAAGATGTCGTTGTGACTATGAGTCATAAGGGCTTTATAAAAAGGTTCCCTGTGAGCGGGTACCGGAAGCAGGGACGAGGAGGTAAAGGTGTAACCGGCGCCGGAACGAAGGACGATGATTTTATAGAACATATGTTCATAGCATCCACGCATCAGTATATTTTATTCTTTACAGATACAGGTAAATGCCACTGGCTTAAGGTATTTGAGATTCCCGAAGGAGGACGTGCTTCCAGGGGCAGATCTATTCTGAACCTGATTGAAAAAGACAAAGAAGAAAATATAACTGCATTTGTTACAGTTAAAGAATTTGACGACAATCATTATCTCCTGATGGCAACCCAGCAGGGAACAATAAAGAAGACGGTCCTTTCCGCTTACGGAAACGTACGGAAGGGCGGAATTAATGCTATTAACATTGTAAAAAATGACCGCCTTATATCTGTTAAGATGACAGATGGAAACAATGATATTGTGCTTGGTACCAGAAATGGATTTGCTGTCCGCTTTACTGAGAAAGACGTCCGGGAGATGGGTAGAGTAGCCACAGGGGTTAGAGGAATCAGGCTTGCGAAAGGAGATCTTGTTGTTGGACAGCTGGTTATTAAACGCAATGATAGTATCCTGGTGGTAACAGAAAAAGGCTATGGTAAAAGATCTGATATAAATGATTATAGAATCACTCATCGTGGAGGCAAGGGAGTTATAACTGTTAAAACTAGTGAGAAGGTGGGTAAAATGATCGCTATGATGGATGTGGTTGATGGTGATGAACTGGTTATAATATCATCTCACGGAATGGTAATTCGTCAAACCGTGAAAGATATCCGGGTTATGGGCAGGAATACTCAGGGAGTAAGGGTTATCCGCCTTAATGAAGGCGATTCCATCGCTGATATAGCCAAGGTAATTCCCGAAGATGAAGAAGATATTCCAATTGCTATTGAGTAGTTTATAAAGGTCCGGCCTTCCTGACTTTTTGCATTCAAAGCTTTATACCGGCTGGATAGAGGCGTCAGGTAATATGCAAATTAAAGAAAATAAATTTATACCGTCAATATTTAATTATTGTGACAGATGGTGTGAGCATTGTGCATTTGCGGACAGGTGCAGACTATACTCCATGGAGGAAAAGAGAAAAGAGGAAACCGGGGGTAAGGAATTTAGTTTTGTTGAAGAACTCCAAGAAACTTTTGCAGAGACAAAGAAGCTGATTGAAGAATATTCAGAGAAATTTGATACAGTCCTTCCCAATTTTGAAGAAATAGAAAAAAAAGAGCTTCCCGAAACCCAACTTTCATTTCTTTCGACAAAGTATTTTGAGGACGCAGCTGTTTACCTGAAAAACTTAATGAATGAAATAAAAGAGAGTTCTGCGGTTTTCTGTTATAATTCCTCAGAATCCGGGTATTGTTCCTCTTCATCAAATTGTTGGATGTTATGAGGTTCTTCAGTGGTATCATACTATCATCCCCGTTAAAGTAACCCGGGCTATTTCATCTGCAGCACAATACGATCCCGGAGATGAGGAATTTGAATATTCAATGGAGGATGCTAATGGTAGTGCTTTTGTTGCTTTCAAGTCCGTTCTTAAATCATTGGTTGCTCTGGGCGTAATCCTCGGCTGGACAGAGTCACTTAAAAATGAAACTCTAAATCTTATTATAGACGCCGGAAGAATTAAAAGTTTGATAGAAAAGGATTTTCCAGGTGCATCGATGTTTGTGTGGCCGCCCGTTGTCAAGAAGGAGGTTAAATGAAAGATTATTATCTGAATCTAATCGACTACAACCAATGGGCCAACAATTTAATCTATCATTCTTTATCTGAAAACCAGATAACCGATCCCAAAATATTTTCTCTTTTTTCCCACTTAATCATTGCAGAAATACTCTGGTTTAACAGAGTTAAAAATGAAAAGTATGAATTCAAAGATTTCTGGCAAATGCTTACGCTCCGGGAAATGGAAATTTTGTTTAGAAGGAGCTCGGATAATTGGAGAAATTACCTGAATAAAATACAAGAAAATGATTTACAGGAATCCTGTTCCTATATTAATTCAAAGGGAATAGGGTATAAAAATACTTTAGCTCAGATAATAACCCATGTAATCAACCATTCCACTTACCATCGGGCACAAATTGCATCCCTTTTAAGAGCTGAAAATATTGAACCTCCTTTAACTGACTATATTGCATTTTTTAGATAATCAATTAGCCTTTCTTCAAAGTATCGATTTCAAAGTTTCATAGTTTGCTATAATAGTTTTTTCCAGGTCTTCGTCTGAATGTGCTGTTGAAATAAATACAGCTTCAAATTGTGCCGGAGCAAGATACACGCCTCTCTCCAGCATGCCATGGAAGTATTTTCCATAAAGTTCCGTGTCAGAAGTAATTGCCGTTTTAAAATCAGATACAGCTCGTTCTGTAAAGAACATGCACAACATCGACCCTATACGGTTTAAAGCAAATTTCTTCCCGAGCTTTTTCATATTTTCTCTCAATCCGTTTTCCAGCAAATTTCCCTTTCGTTCAAGTTCAGGATAAATACCGGGATTATCTTTGATATATCTTAATGCAGCATATCCGGCTGCCATAGCAAGAGGATTCCCGCTCAAAGTTCCAGCCTGATAAACCGGTCCTGCGGGGGCAACCATTTCCATAATTGCTTTTCTCCCTCCGAATCCTCCAACGGGCAGACCGCCGCCAATAATTTTTCCAAAAGTCGTTATATCAGGTTGAATCCCAAGAATCTCCTGTGCCCCGCCTTTAGCAACCCGAAAGCCGGTCATCACTTCATCAAAGATTAAAATAATGTTTTCGTCATCGCATATTTTTCTTAATGCTCCTAAAAAGTCAACCGAAGCTTTTACCACCCCCATATTCCCGGCTATTGGTTCAATGATAATAGCTGAGATTTCATTTTTATTTGCTTTTATTAACCTATTAACAGATTCAATATCATTATAATCAGCAAGTAAGGTGTCTGCAGCATTTCCTTTTGTTACACCAGGACTGGTGGGTATTCCAAGCGTCAGTGCCCCTGATCCGGCCTTAATCAAAAAATAATCGGCGTGTCCATGATAGCATCCTTCAAACTTAATGAACTTTTCTCTTTTCGTATAACCCCGGGCAGCTCTTACAGCACTCATAGTTGCTTCGGTCCCGCTATTCACCATTCTCACCATTTCGATAGAAGGGACGAGTTCGGTAATCAACTTTGCCATTTCTACTTCCAGGGCAGTCGGGGCACCAAAACTGGTTCCGTTTTTTAAAGCCGTCTCTATTGCTTCTATAATAAAAGGCGGATTATGTCCGAAAAGATGAGGACCCCAACTTCCTATGTAATCTATAAAACTATTACCGTCCACATCGTATATACTTGACCCTTTCCCTTTTGTTATAAACAGGGGAGATCCACCGACTGATTTAAAGGCTCTTACCGGTGAATTAACTCCACCCGGGATAACCTTCTTCGCTTCTTCAAATAAATGCTGACTTTTACTGGTATTCATGATCCTTCAATGAATTATAATTACTTAAAATTTGGAAATAAAAGATAAGAGATAACCCGAAGACAATCTACATAATTCGAAGTTAATTGCGCCTGGTTTTATTGGAAATCGTTTCCTGCGGTAAGAAATATCTCAGAAATAAACTGATGGAAGAATGTGAACAAACTTACCTATAAAGGAAGTATGATGCAGATTTATTATACGAATGATCTATTATTCATTAATCAACTCTATATATTTATCATATATAGCAGAGCCTTCGGGCAGTGCCCCATTTATCCTTACAATTTCCCCGGCAAATTTTGAAGCGGTTTCATTGGTCTTTTCAATGTTCCATCCCTTTAAATACCCAAGGCACAGAATTGATGCATATGCATCGCCTGCACCAACTGTATCAACCACATTTTCTACTTTAACCCTGAAATTATTTTTTTTATCTCCCTCATAAATTATGGCACCTTTTTCTCCATATGTTACACATAATTGATCAATCTTAAACATATCCAGCAATCTCCCAGGAGTTTCTTCGGTATCGTAACTTCGACTCAGCAGCAATTGGCTGACCAGATGGAGTTCTTCAATATTTAGTTTCAGAACATTAGCAGCTGTGATACAATCATAAATTAATTCTCTGGTATAGAAGTTCTGACGAATATTCAAATCACAAAAATATTTCAGCTCTCTGTTAAAAAAGTGCTGAACGGTATTCCTTGTTATGGAATTCCTTTGAGCAAGAGTTCCATAATAAATACATCCTGTATCATCCCTTATAAGTGATTCCACCTCATTATTTAATTCAACATAATCGTATGCTGTGCCTGTCTTAATCTTCCAGGAAGGGATTTTCATGTCATTCAGGGTGGCTTTTGATTCCCCTGTTGGGTGCTGGTTATCAACCTGTATGAAATCTGTAGGTATATTATTCGTTTTTAAAAAATTTATAATATCAGCACCTTCACCATCTTGCCCAACGCGGCTTACGAAATGGCCTTCACCTGTAAGTTTAATAATGTGATAGATGAAGTTGAAAGATGCTCCTCCAGGGGTTTTTCTAGTGGGATACACATCATATAATATTTCTCCGATGGAAGTTATTCTTTGCATTGCAGCTTTCTTTTTTAGAATGAATTAAATTATCGAATCACGAATATTATTACAGTTAATATTATTACTGCTGAAGTGATTGTTGAGGCATAAACAGGATGTTTAAGTTTGAATAAGCCCCAAAGTTTAGCGACAATTATCATCAGAACGATCAGCAAAAATGTTGCTCCAAGACATTCAATTACAGTGAGCCCTTGCCCAATAATTTCTTCAAGGCTTTTCCCATTCCATACTTTCGAATAAATTATTTCCAGATGAAGCCAGTAGATCAGGAGAGACTCCCGGCTTATATCAAGCACAAATGATTTTTTTGTTTGTCTCTTATCAGCGAAATACCAAAATAGTGAAGCGAGAAGGAGAACATATCCTAAGCGCTGATATATAAACAAAGTATTGGGACGGATGGTAAATAATGGAGAATTAAATAAACCTGAAAGAAACAAGTGCCCCAAAATAACCGGGATTATACTGTAGAGAGCCAGTTTTTTAATAAAAACCACCTCTCTGCCATCACTTCTTGAATTAATAAAAAATTTAGAGTACACCGCGCCTGCTAAAAGATAGAACAGCCAGGGAAACAAAGGAAAATATGATCCTTGTTTTGGGGTCAGATAGTTTGCGAAAAAAAGAGGCAGTATATTTCCAAAATTAATTTTCCAGAAAACCGGGGAGATAAGGCTTATGAAGATTGCTAAGAATAATAATACTACATAAAATACAATTTCTTTTTTTATCAGGATCCTTAGAATAAGAAGCAATAATAATCCGGCTGCTATGCATTGAAGAATGTCCACATTAAACCATGTCGTCAGGTGTGAATGGGATGACTGATTGATTATTTTGGAGAATGAAAAAAAAGGAAGATGCAGTGAATACCCTGCCAGAAAAATCAGCCCGATTCGACTTAATTTATTCCAAAAGTATTTACCAAATTTTCTTAAATCATCAATTCTTCTTTCGGAAGAAATAACAAAAGCAAATCCGCTGACGAATAGAAATGCCGGAGCTACAAGTCCATTAATAAAGTTGAGTATAAGGAACCAACCGGACTCTTTTAAGGCCGGGTTAAGGAAGGCATTAAAAATATGAACTTCTATCATAATAATTAATGCCCAGCCCCTCAGCAAATCCATATAAATGAAACGAGTCTTGTCTTTTTTCATTTCATATTAAAGTAGCAACCCTCAGTTGACAATATATTATTTAATTGACTTCTGAAATAAAATAAAGAAGCAATTAAAGAGCGTAAAAATAGAAAAGGGATTATCTTAAAACCCTGCTACCGATTATAGATATCTTCTGTTCCTCTATTGGGAACCCTTGGGGTCCAATCGTCACCTTCGCAGGGAAGAAATGTTTTAGTTGGATGTTTATCATACTTCATGCATAGTACGGCAGAACGGTCAAAGTGTTTACAGGAAGAACAAAGAGTCCCATTAATTATCTCCTTATTCTTTTCTTCAAAAAGTCTGTAATGTATTACAGCTGGATGAATAATAACTCCGTAAACTGACATAAGAACAATAGTCCACCAGAATTGGAAATCAATATAGCTCCTGGTAATCCACAATACCGGGATTAATACTGCAATCCGTAAAATTGTCCAGAAAACTATTTCTCCCAAAGCCATTCCTCAAAGAAATAAAAAAAATCACGTAACCTCTATAATAATAACGTAAATAGTCATAGATTTCAACCCGGAGTTTCAATACCTTTTTAGGAATTATCGAATTGGCAAACTTGTCTCTACTTATTCGTAGATGATCGTGAGTTTCAACCTGAACGACCTGAAAGTCGGCAGGAAGGCCGTGCATTGGAAGATTTTGGAGTTTTTGCTATAAATACGGGCATGCAAGACCAGGATGCCTGCGGCATCGGGTTTAAGTTTAATTCGGATAGTTCCGGACCTGCACAGTTACTTGCTGTTATTTAATTAATATATTAATATTAAATATTGTAGTTTTTGATTATTTTTGTAATAAAGCCCCCGCATATGCGGAGGCTGGAAGATGGTTTTTGAAAGATTTAGTGAGCGCGGGTGGGCTCGAACCACCGACCCTCTGCTTAAAAGGCAGATGCTCTACCCCTGAGCTACGCGCCCATCTAAAAATTGAGAGCTACAAATATAAAAAATAGAGATTTTTATTCCAAATTGGCTATTTCGCTTCATTTTTAAATAGGGTACTAATGACAAAAAATTCTAAGATTTTAGTATGTGACGACGATGAAACTCTTTGTTATTTATTAAAAGAGCAGCTTCTTGAGGAAGGCTTTTCTGTTGATACAGTTTACGATGGTCAATATGCAATCGAAGCAATCAAAAGGAAAAATTATGACATCCTTTTGCTTGATCTCAATATGAAAGAAGTATCCGGTGAGGAAGTATTAAAATTTGTTTCTGAGTATAATGCTTCTTTACAGGTAATTATACTTTCTGCACAATCAGAGATACGAAAGGCAATCGAGTGTATAAAACTCGGGGCATACGATTTCATAACCAAGCCTTATAATTTCGATGAACTTCTGATTACAATAAACCGATCTGTTGAACACAAAGAACTGATCGTTAAAAATGCCATTCTCTCCAGCCAGGTAAATAAAAAACTTTCGAATACCATAATTGGGGATAGTTCAGAACTGCAAAGGGTTATCAACCTTGCAAATAAGTCGGCGATGTCGGACTCAAATATTCTTATTGAAGGAGAAACCGGAACCGGTAAAGAATTGTTTGCAGAATATATTCATAAACATTCTGCAAGAAATGATAAACCTTTTGTTGTAATTAATTGCGCTTCACTGCCGGATCAACTTATTGAAAGTGAATTATTCGGACACGAAAAAGGTGCATTTACCGATGCAAAAAGCACCAAGCAGGGGCTGGTTGAAATAGCCCATGGAGGAACACTTTTTCTTGATGAAATAGGTGAACTCAGCCTTACTCTGCAGCCTAAATTATTAAGATTTCTGGAGAATGGAGAATACAGAAGGATCGGCGGGGTAACAAATTTGACCTCGAATGTCCGGGTAGTTGGAGCAACAAACAGGAATTTGCTGGAAGAGGCTGACAATAAAAATTTCAGACGGGATCTTCTTTTCCGATTGAATGTAATTACTCTGACCATCCCCCCTTTAAGGGATAGGAAGGAAGACATTGCTTTACTTTCCAGTCATTTTCTATCTACAAAATCACCAATCAGATCTCCCAAAAGGTTATCTTCCGAAGCCGAAAGAGTACTTCTCAGTTATAGTTTTCCGGGGAACGTCAGAGAGCTTGAGCATATAATCGAAAGAGCAATTATCTTTGCGGAGGGGGAAAGTATCAAACCGGATGATTTAAATCTTCCTCATACATCTTCTTTTAAAGAGATGTCAAACATAACTGAATCTGACGAGGATCTTGCTGTTCTAAGTATGGAAGAGATTGAAAAACGACATATAGCTAAAGTATTGAAGAGAAATCGATGGGACAGAACTCAAACAGCCAATCAGCTTGGGATCAGTCCTAAAACTCTTTATACCAAAATTAAAAAATACGAAATCAAACAAGATTGAGTTATTCCAAATATGTCTAAATCCCTGTTTTCTAAATATTCATTAACTGATATTCTGGAAACAGATGATTCCGCTTATGCTATTACAGACACTGCCTACAAGGTTCTATGGTACAATCCTCAGTTCAAATCATCAATCGGGTTAACACGGATAAAGGGGAAATCATTATTTGCAATTCTGGAAATTGAAGAAAATGAGCTTAAGGAAAACCTGCCCGGAATATCAAAACCTCTGCAGATCAATAACGATAAAAGATTGATCTTAATTACTCCGCTCATTGCTAAAGGAAAACCTGAAGGATATTTTATTAAGGTACATAATATTCACCAGGATACTAAACAGGAATTCTCAGATTCCGACCTGATTCAAAAGAATCTGAAGTTCCAGGAAGAGCAGCAGGGTATTCTGGCTCTGGTAATTAAAGAAAAGTCTCTACATACTTTAGCTGGAGAGATACTTAAAAAAAGTGTGGAACTTACTAAAAGCGATTTTGGTGTCGTGGTAATTATTGATGAAGGAAGAAAATATGAATATCTGGTTAACGATAATAAAGAAATAATAAAAAATCAGAAAGAAATGGAAAGGGAGGTGGGAGCCAACTTCGCGTTTATTACTAAATGGCTTAATGTTAATAAGCATTCCCTCCTTGCGCTTAATTATCCAAATAATATCGGGTTCAATCTTACCAGGTATTTTCAATGTGAGTCATTGATTATTTCTCCTGCTTTTTTTGATGATAAACTTATAGCCTCTGTTATCGTCGGGAAAAAGAAAGAAGTTTATACAACCCTCGAAATAAATAACAGCGAGCAGCTTGCAGTACTTCTTGCATTTTCAATCAGCAGCATAAGGACAAGGGAATTAAATACAACTTTAGAAAACAGGCTTCTGCAGGCACAGAAACTTGAGACCATTGGAAAACTATCAAGCGGAATGGCTCACGATTTCAGCAATCTTTTGTCGAGCATCTTCGGTAGTCTGAATCTTCTTAAAAAAAGAGTACCGGAAAATGAGAACATTTTCAGATTAATTGATAACATTGAAAATTGCTCTGTGAGGGCAAGGGATCTTACTAAAGGCCTTCTTTCTTTCGGCAAGCCGACGCCCAGGAGAAAAGAACTTATTAAGCCTAATATTTTAATGAATGAGATCGCAAAAGTAATATCACAAACATTTCCCCGAAAGATAAATTATGAAAACCGGGTAGAAGAAAATCTGCATGATGTTTTGGGCAACGGCACTGAAATTTACCAGGTTCTTTTAAACTTATGTGTAAATGCAAAAGAAGCTATTGAAGTGAATGGTAAAATAAAACTGGAAGCTTCAAATCTCAAAATTGATGAAGACAACATATTTAAATATCCTCTGCTTAATAAAGGAAACTATGTACATTTCTCAGTGAGCGATAATGGTTCCGGTATAGAAGAAAATCATCTGCAGAAAATATTTGACCCCTATTTTTCAACAAAAGTAAAGGAAACCGGTTCGGGGTTAGGTCTTTATGTCACTTATGGAATAATTAAGGCGCACAGCGGTCATATAGAGGTTTCAAGCACCATAGGAAAGGGAACTACGTTCGACGTTTATCTGCCTTCTTTCGAACCAGCAGTAACCGAGAAGCTGACGCCAACCGATAAAATTATTTTATTGATTGATGATGAAGTAATGCTCAGGGATCTACTCGCTGAAATGCTTGAATCAAATGGCTATAATGTAATTAAAGTCGGTTCCGGTTCAGAAGCGCTGAGGATACTAACTGAAGAAATAAAAGCAGATATGGTTATTGTTGATTTTAATATGCCGGAAATGAATGGACTTGAGACAATTCAGAAAATAAGGGAATTAAAATTTAAGATGCCTATAATATTATCTTCCGGAAGTATGGGTTTGGAGGACAAACTAAATCTGGAGGAAGCCGGTATTACAGCTACCCTCACAAAACCATATGAGTTTGATACTATGTTTTCTACAATTCAAAAGCTCATCTGATCAGGGCGCCTGCTCTTCTTTTGTGTCTACATCTATCATTTTTATATTCTTAACATAATCCGAAAGCACGGGCTTTTTAATAGTATGAAGCTGGTTAAGAATATTATTGATTTCTTTAATAGCAGTTGTTATATAATCCAGGCGCTTATTTATTGCTTCAGTAGAAATAATTTCTTTCCCGATTTCTCTTTTAATAGCTGCAGCTGATAGACTCATAAGGGTCAGCGGCTGTTTGATTTTGTGGTTTGCCGTAACAACTGTAGCTGCAAATAATTTACTTCTTTCCACTTCAATCAGTTGTTTCCTGGCATCGGATAGTTTCAGTGCCGACTTAACCCTTGCGAGGAGTTCAATCCTGTTGAAAGGTTTCTTGATATAATCAAAAGCGCCTGCTTCAAGTCCTTCTTTTATATCTTCGGCTTCTATCTTAGCGGTAACGAGAATTATTGGTATATGAGAACTTTCTTCGTTGGTTACAAGTTTTTTACACACTTCGAGACCGGTAATATCCGGCATCATAATATCAAGTAAAATCAGATCGGGCTGTTCTGAAATCGCTTTATTTAGTCCTGATTTACCTTCATAAGCAGTAATTACTTCGTATCCTTCGCTTTCAAGCCTGTCCTGTAAAAGGAAAACATTTTCCGGGAGATCGTCTATAACTAAAATTTTTTTCATTTGACCACAGTATTTAATTTGGAGAATAGTCGTTCAATTTTAAATGCCATAGCAGCAGAGTTTACGGGTTTAGATATATAATCGTCAAATCCATGCCTGAGAATAATTTCTTTATCTTCTACCATTGCTTTGGCTGTCACAGCGAAAATGGGAATTTTCTGCCATTCTTTATTTTGTTTAATCCTGCTTAATGTTTGGAAACCATCCATTCCCGGCATCATTATATCAAGGAGTATAAGATCAGGAATTTTAAGTTTTAAGGCCTCCAGACACTCTTTCCCGCCTTTCACCATCATAGTGTTACAATTACAGGAAGTCACAATTTCATTAAGAGTAAACAGGGTGTCAGGATCATCATCAACTATCAGAACATCGCCGTTCCGGACCTCTTCCATCTGTTGAATTATTTCTTCTAATGGAATCTCTTTGACGGATATCAGCTTTGGTACTTCCGGTAATTCTATAGGATTGTTATCCTCTGAGGTCTCTTCCTGAAGATGTATTCTGTCTCTGACAACTTTCAGTACATCAAGCGGATGACCTTTTGTTTTAACCGTAATATTTTCCACTATATGATTTAATGATTCTTTATCTTCTTCGCTCATTTCATCATTTGTACTTATTATTATCGGGATATCTCGGGTTTCACGATGTGTCTTTAGCTTGTGGGAAAGAGTTATTCCATCTATTTTGGGCATGAGCAGATCAAGGATGATAAGATCAGGCTGAACTTCTTTAATCTTACTGAAGGCCAGCTCACTATCCTTTATATAATCAATTCTTACATTCTCATTAACAAATTCATTTTTGAAATTCTCAAAAACACTTTCGTCATCATCAACTATTACAATTTTTTCTATTCTTTTGTGAGCTTTCTCTTCAAGTGCATTGAATGCGTGCGTCAATTTATCGGAAGAAATGGGTTTTACTATATATTCGTACGCACCAAGTCCATACCCCAGGTTTTTATCACTAATTATGGATACAAGGATCACGGGTATGTCTTCTGTCTCCGGATTTCCCTTAAGTTCCTTAAGTACACTCCAGCCGTCTTTCCTTGGCAGCATGATATCCAGTGTAATGGCAAAGGGCTGTATTGCGATGGCCATTTGAAGTCCTTTTTCGCCATCTTCTGCATATTCAACTTCATATCCCTTCGACAAAAGGTATTGACCAATGGTGTACCTTACATCAGGATCATCATCAATTACGAGGATTGGATGCTGACGGTTCTTAATGAGTTTTTCAACATTAAGATGAGGAACAACCTCTTTCTTTTTCTTTTCTACAACCACGAGAGGGATTATAAATGTGAAGGTGGAACCTTTCCCTTTTTCGCTTTCTACTGAGATCGATCCATTCATTAGCTCTGCTATCTTTTTGCAGATAGCCAGACCCAGTCCCGTGCCGCCGTATTTCCTGGTCGAAGTTCCATCTATCTGACGGAATTCCTCAAATACAATTTTCTGATCCTCGCCGGAAATTCCTATCCCGGTATCGGTGACGTCGAATTTCAATTCTTTATTATCAACGTTTGATATCTTTAATTCTATGCTTCCCTCATGCGTAAACTTAACGGCATTGCCAAGAAGGTTAATTAATACCTGAATAACCTTGCCTTTATCGGTATTCACAATAATACGGGTGTCGGTTTTTTTAGTAACCTTAAAGTCAATATTTTTATTAACAAGCAAAGGCGTTACCGAAGCGTTTATTTCTGCTAATAAATCTTCCAGGAAGAAATCCTCTAGAGCTACATCCATCCTGCCCGCCTCAATCTTTGAAAGATCAAGGATGTCGTTAATCAGACCCATAAGCCGTTTGGCACTGTTCATCACAACATATAGTCTTTCCCTGTCTTTTGCTTTAATGGATGTATCATCAAGCATTAGCTCAGTCAGACCTAAAATTGCATTCATAGGTGTTCTTAGTTCATGAGACATACTGGCAAGGAATTGAGATTTAAGTCGGGTTAATTCTTCGGCCTTCTGCTTTTCTACCTCAAGTTCTTCAGCCTTCAGCTTAAGTTCATTATGCAGCCTGGTCAGGGAATCATTTTGTTTTATAACCTTAATGTTCTGTTCCTGATAATTTTCATTTAGCGACTTTAAGTCGGAAATGAGTTTTTCCATTTGTACCAGGGCCAGAGAATTTGTCAAACCAATTGCCAGCTGTTCCTGAATATTCTGTAAATACTCTTTTGCTTCTTTAGAGGGTTTCTCAATTCCGCCAAGCTCAAGTATTGCTATTACCTTGTTATTGTAAATAACCGGCTGCAGCAGCAGATGTTTAAGGCTGAATGAAATCAGCCCTGAGTTAATCACAGGGAGGGCTTCTTCTGAATCGATTTCCAATATTTTATGATCTCTTAAAACCGGGGTGAATAATTCGGGAGTACCATTTAAGATATCCTTTTTTATTCCGTAAGAACTAACAATTTTAATTTTATCAGAATCAATAGTATACAGCGCCCCGACTGTAAAATTACAGGTGCTTATTATTTTCTTTAATGCAGCATCTGAAATTTCATCCAGTGAGGGATTCTGATTAAGAAGAGTTATAAATTCCGAATATTCATTCTTCGCTTTTTGGTTCTTATTCAATTCGTTCATCATTAGATTGAATGCTCCGGCAAGCTGGCCAATTTCATCCTTGCTTTTAACATCAATCCTGGTACTAAAATCGCCTGCTTTGGTTGCTTCGGTTGCAAGGTTTAGCTGCGTAACCTGTTTTCTGATTTTATCGGTAAAAACCAGTGTTAGGATAAGTGAAAGAATAGATCCGGCAACTCCAATAATTATTATTACATAGCGGATGTTGGCCCGAAGGTCAGCCGCTTCTTTTATTGTATTAAAAACCAGGAAAGAGATTTTATTATTATTGGTCATTCCGGGATTAAAGCTGGCAGCAACAAGATCGGCGGACTCGCTATCTGAGGCGTATACAGAAGATTTTTCATTTTTTGTTAAATCAGAATAGGCATTTTTCAGACTTACAATGAATTTGGTATTATTTTCAGCATTGGATATTTCTACAGGGGTGCTGTCCCAGATTAAAGCTACATCGGCATTAATTTTTCCGGAAATGTCCGTCAGCAAGTCTGCCGTAATTGACCTGCCGTAATAAAAAATTACCCCTTTTTCATTTGTAAAAACATTCACAGTAACAAACGGGTTTTCCTTTAGGAAGGCATTCAAATCGAAAGTTCCCTTGGGAAATATTATTTCTTTCTTTCCAGTAAATTGGGAAATATTTTCTCCATCCGGTCGGGTTTCAAGAATGAAATCCAGGTTCTTCGTAAGCGACTTTTGGGAAATGGAGTTGATTTCTTTGTCTTCTATAATTTTATAAAAATCATCATCAGAATTCTGCTGCATTTCCCGGTAAGTATAAAGGAACTCGTTTAGAGAATTCTGAAGCTGTTTTGATTGCTGGGTGGTAAGGACATTATACATAACCGAATAGAAGGCAAAAGCAGCACTCCCCAGTATTAGCACAACGATGGTGAAATTAATGAGTAATATTCTTAAACTGAGTTTCATAGTAAACCACAAAAGAGTAAATTCTTACTAATTATCCCGCTGAAGGACCTTACGAATAGTGATGAGTAGCTCATCAAAATCGTAAGGTTTGCTGATAAAATCGCTGGCTCCCATTTTGGCCGAGTCAATAGCACTCTTAACATCAGCGTAGGCTGTTAGTACTATTACCTTCGTTTTTATCTCCTTCTTTTCGAGTTCTTTCAAGACATCAAATCCGTCTTTCCCCGGCATCTTTAAATCCAGCAGAATTAAATCTACCGGTTTTTTTACGAGGTAGGAAAACGCATCGTCTCCATTACATACAGATTCAGCATCATAACCCACTTCACTAAGTTCCTCTCTAAGGACAGAACATAAATTGGTATCATCATCAACAATCAGGATAGTTTCCATAATATCAGTTACTACTTATCTTCTGTTACAGAATTGAGCTGATAATATTTTATTCTCTCTCTGTTTTTAATGATATCTTCCTTGATCGGATTAAGAGGTTTAGGTCCAGCCAGTCTTTCCTTCAATGTAGGAACCAGCTCTGCTTTAATTAAAATTACCAATTCTTTTTTAATTGTAGATACTTTATCGCTGCCGGCAAGGTACCTGATCCCAAAGACCCACCAGGGGAGATCTTTTAGGAAGGGAATTCCCACTCTATCTGTTGTTCTTTCGTTATCGTATAAACCGCCAAGAATCGTCTCTTCACCGTCGAGCATTACTATCTGGGTAGTTGCAGATGTTTTGCGTATTTCGGTAGTAAGATCTCCAGCCTGGAAAGTACTTCTTTCAATACTTAACTTAAGTAACGTATAATCAATCCCATCCTCTGTATAAACAAAGGGAGTAACCTCGATTATAGTTCCTGTGGGAAAGAATTTTTCAACAACGTTTCCGGCAAAATCTCTCTGCTTAACTGAAAAATCGGATCCTACCTGTATCCTGCCCTGCTGACCTTCACGTACTATTATGTTAGGACTTGCAATAATTTCTCCGAGGTTCTCAGACTCAAGGAATTTGAAAGCTGCTGTAACTTCGCCAAAGAAATTTCCGCTCTGGAAAGTTCCGTCGCCTGTTATATTGAAATTATTACCCTGAGTTGTTTGTGTTCCTGATCCCGTATTAGCCTGAGGGTTTGCGCCGGTATACAATTGGGATCCCCAATTTATAT
>DATFVA010000474.1:0-2649 GCA_035260565.1 Ignavibacteriaceae bacterium
AAATTATTCCTTTCAAAAATGAGGATGATAATTACCTGGATGAATTCAGTAATGAATTAAAGTCGCACAATTTCTTTTCGGGAGAAAAGAAAATGGAATTTAAGGAACCGAATCTCGAATTTGATGAGTATAGAAAAGAATTTCCTTTCATAGGTAAGGAAATAACAACTGAAGCGAAATATCGATGGGAAGAGACTGCCGATAAAAGCAGAGCGGGTTATCTTCACGAGATTATAGGTGAATTACTTCACGCCGCTCCTGCAGTATTTATATCGCCCGGTTCAAACGACATAAACCTCGCAGTTGAAAGCTTCCACATTTTTGCTTCAGAAGAGGTCAGGTTATTCACTAATATGATTGAGGCGTTCAATTTCTATGCGGGTAAAAAGTTCTACCTGGATGCATATTCCGCTAAAAGAAAAATTATTACCAAATATATAGACAGAGAATTATCCAAACTATCCTCAAAGATGAATGATCTTAAAGGAAGAATTGGCAAAGGCAGCCGTGAAGAGGAATATAATAAAACGGGCAACCTGATCCTCATAAATCTTAACCGGATCGCTTCGCGCAGCAGTACTGTAGAACTTGAAGATATTTATGAGAATAAGATGATTAAGATAAAACTCGATCCCAAATTAACTCCTCAAAAAAATGCTGGTTACTATTTCACCAAAGCGGGTAATGAAAGAAAAGCTTATGAAAAATCGAAAGAGCTGTTCAAAGACGTTTCCGGGAACTACAGCAGACTGCTTCAGCTAAAAAGCAGGTTTGAGCAATCGGAAAATATTGAAGAATTGGATAAATTTATGAAGGAACTTCATATTAAACAGAACGTGAAAGTGAATAACGCAGACGATATAGTATCCAGGTTCAAGCATTACATCATAGAGAATAAATATGATCTGTATGTAGGTAAAGACAGCTCAAATAATGATTTACTTACGATGAAATTTGCGAAGCAGAATGATTACTGGTTTCATGCAAGGAGTGTTCCCGGTTCTCATGTAGTACTCAGGGTTATAAATACAAAGGAACCCGTACCCAAAAACATATTGAAAAGTGCCGCTTCAATTGCAGCCTTTCACAGCAAAGCAAAAACCAGCGGAATTGCTCCTGTTTCATACACTTTCAAAAAGTATGTTACCAAGAAGAAAGGAATGGAGCCCGGTAAAGTTGTGCTCCTTAAAGAAGAAGTGCTGTTAGTGAGGCCGGAAATTCCCTCTAATTGCGAGTATGTCTCCGGTGAATAATCAGTTATTCAGACCGTCAGGTTCTCTTCTATCCAAGATGTAAGAATTATAAATTATATAATATTCCTGCATCCATTCATTATCCATTTCATTGTTTAAAATGTTCCCGACGGTTGTAATACCGCCATCTCTGAACATACTTTCTCCTGCGAAACCCGCATTGAGTAATGCAAAGAATGAATCCCTGCTGCTTCTCATAATTTCCTCGTACATATTTCACCCGAATTATTATAGTTTATATATATATAAAGGTAATTATGGAATGTTAACAAAACTTTAAGCAGGGGTTAAGAAATTGTTAATAAATGGGCCGGAATTATGGATCAGCTACCTTTTATTAGCAACATATTTTATTATTTCGGCTTTTTCAATTGTAATCAAACCTCCGCTGTTCGCTTCTTCGAAAATCTTATCGAGTGTCGGCAGGAATTTTTCTATTTTATCTATGGCATCAACAATTTCTATCACCAGGGGAAGGTCTTCTGAAAGGCGGAGGATTTTTGTTGTGTGGATTCTGCTCGTTCCGCCGAAACCCATTATTCCTTTAAAGACGGTAGCTCCGGCCAAACCTGTTTTCCTTGCTTCAAGGACTATCTTTTCATACACAGGAAGATTTCCCGACTTATCACTCTCTCCTACAAATATCCTTAGAAGTTTTGCATCACCATTAATATGCATTTTTAACTCCAGACTTTTGAAATGAAATATGCCAGTGCCACACCTGCGAGACAAAGAAACAGGTTCAATAAAATATTAAGTAACCCTGGAATGAACTGGGAATCTTTAAGCAGGTTAATTGTTTCCAGTGAAAATGTGGAAAATGTGGTAAACCCGCCGCAGAAGCCGATAGTAAGAAATAATTTCATGCCCGGTGATATAAGTTCCTTCTGATCAAAGACAAAAATTATAATTCCCAGTATAAAACTTCCTATGATATTTACTGCAAGAGTGCCGTAAGGGAAGGTTGAGGGAAGAAATCTATAAGTGACATTGCTTGCCCAATAGCGCAGGCCTCCTCCGAGAGCAGCACCGAGGGAAACGATAAGATAATTTATCATACTTTTGTACCCAGCCAGTCGCAAATGAGATCGATTGCTTCCAATGTGCTTCCGCAGTAAGTTTCCAGAATTTCTCCGTTAATATCCTTCCCTGAGTTTAGCTGTTCAACGGCTGCCAGAGCACTGGTTCCATCGAAATCTACATAAGCAATCCTTGTAGTAAGTTCCTCAGGAGGTCTTCCGAACACAGATCCGGGAAGCATGGCAACACCGGTATCCTTCAGGATCTTTTCACATAATTCCCTGCTTGTTCTAATCCCTTCAGCGGCTAACCTTTCATTAAATGCAGAAAAGTCAGGGAACAGATAAAAAGCACCTTCAGGTTCTGCAATTTGCAG
>DATFVA010000475.1:0-3921 GCA_035260565.1 Ignavibacteriaceae bacterium
TTTTTCTATTTGAATTTCAATAAAGCTCCGAATTCTGTTTTTTTTCTGAGCGGAAACGGGATGAACATCGGAGTTGTGCTGGGAGCAGCCGTATGGACAAATGAACCCAGTCCGAGCTTAAAATCGAGGGTGGATAAGGCTTTCAGTCTATACAAAGACGGCAGCCTGCAGAAAATCCAGCTGACCGGGGGAAATGCTCCCGGCGAACTAAGTGAGGCTGAAATAGCATATGATTATTTGAAAGCAAAAAAAATAGATACCAATGATGTATGGGTTGAAAAGAATACTACCTCCACAACCGAGCAGATACAATTTATAAATTCGTCATTGAGTAAAAAAACCGGTGTGAACGATATTGTTGTAATTTCCGACTCCTATCATCTGCCGAGAGTAAAAGAGATAGCTGATTTTTACCTTCTGGATATCCAGGTTGCTCCCTCCGACCTTGATCTCAGATTTGAAAACAAATTGTACAATAAATTAAGGGAAAGTGCAGCAATTTTAATATTTTGGTTCTTTGCAATATAAATTTTATTCCAAATTAATGGAGAATTACTGATGATTAATTTTGAAGTTATAGAAGAATTCGATCACGAGCAGGTTGTCTTCTGTTCAAATAAGGAAGCCGGATTGAGGGCTATAATTGCAATCCATAATACTACCCTGGGTCCCGCCCTCGGAGGCACCCGTATGTGGAACTATAAAAGTCATGACGATGCATTTAAGGATGTTCTCAGATTATCGAGAGGGATGACTTACAAAGCCGCTGTTTCAGGACTTAACCTGGGAGGCGGTAAAGCGGTAATAATAGGTGATTCATCTACGCAGAAAAATGAGCTTTTATTCAGAACGTTTGGAAAATTTATTGAAGGTCTGGCAGGAAGATATATAACAGCTGAAGATGTCGGTACATCTGTAACGGATATGGAATATGTAAGAATGGAAACAAAATATGTAACCGGCGTTTCAAAAGCACTCGGAGGCTCAGGTGATCCTTCACCTGTTACGGCCTACGGAGTATTTGTAGGAATGAAAGCCTGTGCAAAATTCAAATGGGGAAGTGATTCACTCGCAGGGAAGAAGATAGCAGTGCAGGGAGCCGGTCAGGTTGCCAGGTATCTGTGCGAGCATCTTTACAATGAAGGCGCGGAAATATTCTTAACCGATATTAACGAATTAAAAGTTCAGAAAGTTCTTGAGACCGTTAAGGCACAGGTAGTAAAACCTGAGGAGATTTATGGTCTTGACGTCGATATCTTTTCTCCGAATGCACTTGGTGCAATCATTAACAATAACACAATAGGTAAGTTGAAAGCTGAAATCGTGGCCGGAGGTGCTAATAACCAGCTTGAGAAAGAGGATATACATGGTCCGCTGCTGATGGAGAATGGAATACTTTATGCCCCGGATTATGTGATTAATGCAGGCGGCCTTATGAATGTTGCTAACGAACTTGAGGGCTACAGGCAGGACCGTGCACTGAAACAGGCAGAAAAGATCTATGATGTAATCGGAAAGATCCTTGAAATTTCTGCCATAGAAAATATTCCTACCCATGAAGCCTCAAATAAAATGGCTGAAGAAAGGCTTAAAAGTGTGGGAAAGATCAGCAATATTTATACCGGTCATTCTGATTTTTCCGGCAGGCTTGGTGAGTTATTTCAAAGGTAATAACCGGCAGGTACATAATTCAAAATATTTTTATAAATTCAGTTGTTCTTTAAAAGTTGGTAGCCTGTAAAATGACACAAATGTTTAGAAGAAGAATCGTAAGGGAAAGAGTTCTTCAGATTCTCTATGCTTTCGAATTAAACAGTGATTCGCTGCAATTATTGACCGAAGGAATTCTGTCGGACCTGGAAGATGCTGTTGATAAGAAATTCGCTAACGATCTGGTTAACCGGGTAATAATTCACCATAAGGAACTTGATTCAAAAATTAAGGAACGGGTTGACAACTGGGAAATGGGAAGGATTGCTTTAATAGATAAACTGCTTCTGCGGATGGGAATCTGTGAGCTTATCTATTTCCCCGATATCCCACCAAAAGTTTCGATTAATGAATGCATTGAGATAGCAAAGGTATACAGCACGGCAGGAAGCGGAAAATTTATAAACGGAATACTCGATGCAATTCTCAATGAACTTAAACATGATGGGAAACTGAAAAAAAGCGGACGGGGGTTAGTGGAAGAGACCATTTCGAAACAGCCCCGTAAAAGTAAGCTTAAATGAAAGAACGAAGCAGGATTTTTATCTGGACGTTATTCGACTTTGCGAATACTGCTTTTTCTGTCATAATAGTTACTGTCATCTACTCAAAATATTTTTCCAACTACGTTACTGGAGGCCAGAGGTGGCTATGGGGACTTGCCGTAAGCCTTTCTATGGTAATTGCCGCATTTCTTAGTCCCCCCCTTGGTGCTATAGCAGACGTTTCGCGGAACCGCAAAAGATTTCTTCTGATATTTACAATCCTCTCAGTTGTCTGTACGGCATTAATGTTCTTTGTGAACAAAGGAGATATTCTCTTCGGGTTTATCCTGTTCGTTCTTGCAAACATAGGCTTTGAAGCCGGCCTGGTTTTCTATGATGCCTTCCTTCCTAACCTGACCGAAAAGAAGAACTTCGGAAGAGTTTCAGGATACGGCTTTGCCATGGGTTATGTTGGAGCACTTGCCGTCCTCCTGATTGTAATGGTGCTTCTTCCTACTGCTGATTCGCCCGATTACTATTTTTATATAAGGCTTTCATTTGTGGTAGCGGCTGCTTTTTTTCTTTTCTTTTCAGCTCCTTTGTTTCTCTTCATAAGTGAGCCGCGTATACATGAGCCGGTTAAGAAAGATTTAATAAGGGGAGGTATTGAGAAAAGTTTTAAGACATTTAAGGCGATTTTCTTTCAGAAGAAACATCCGGCTATCTCAAGATTTCTTTTCGCATTTTTTCTTTATAATGATGCTATAATAACAATTATTGCATTTGCATCCATATTTGCTTCGAATATACTGAAGATGACGGACGAACAGATTATCCTGTTCTTTGTTATAGTCCAGAGTACTGCAGTCCTCGGCTCATTTATCTTTGGAATAGTTTCTGATCATATAGGACCGAAAAAAACTATAACCATAACACTGGTAGTCTGGATAATTGTAATTATCGGAGCTTTTTTCGTTCAGACGGTTCCTGAGTTTTATATCGTTGGATTACTTGCCGGCTTGTCAATCGGCTCGTCGCAGTCGTGCAGCCGCAGCCTGATGGCGTTATTGACCCCGCACGAGAGGGAGGCCGAGTTTTTCGGATTTTATGATGGATTATTCGGGAAATCCTCTGCTGTTGTAGGTCCCTTCGTATATGGCGTCATATCCGATTTATCTAACGAAAGATTTGCTGCCCTTGCTATTGGACTATTCTTCATCGCAGGGCTGATCATTCTTCAGAAGGTTCAGGTTCCCTCATACAATAAAGTTCGGTCGGAATTTAATGGCTGATTCATTTAATAGTATAAATTGGTTTCCCCGTCATTTTTTCCGCATTAAAATCGAATGAAATTCTTTTTCCTTCCTGGCGCACATTACACACTGAATAACCGCAGTATTTACATAGTTCCGGTTTGCAGTAATCAAAATGAATTTTGATCTGCATATTGGAAAAAGCTTCAAGCATTTTTTCTTCAATATCATTTTCTTCGGTATGCGACTGCCTGATTGTAAAGTAGTAGGGGAGTATCAGGTGAAAATCCAGGTATATAGTATCTCCCGATATCCAGAACCGGAGTTCATGGAGATCAATCCAATAGTCTTTTATGATTTTGTTAAGATTGGCAACTATTTTTTCAAGGAGTACATGATCTGTTTCGTGCATGAGACCGCCGATTGATTCCCTTATCAGCTTATAACCCGTATATAAAATATTTATCGCTACA
>DATFVA010000476.1:0-9369 GCA_035260565.1 Ignavibacteriaceae bacterium
TTCCCCTGCAGTCAGGTCATAAACATCCACAGCAATTGAAGAAGAATTGAAGAAATTATCTTTCAGAATTTCATCTAATCCATTTTTAAGCTGTTCCTTATTCAGCTGGGGAAAGACTCCAGGAGAAAAAAATAAGAACTCTAATATGAATAAATATATGAGCTTCATATCAGAAATATGGCCGTACCCTGAATTCCGCACCAAATTTATTTTCAACAACATCCCTGGCTTTACCGATCTCAACTTCATCGATGGAAACAACAGACATTACAAGGTGATTAACATATTGTTTAACGCTTTTGGCAAAGGTTACCATTTCATTGAAGAACCTTGTATCAAGCTTCATAATCTTTGCATACTGTCTCGGGTCGACAGTATTTATGCTTATTGAAACGGTGTCAATCAGGCCGTTAAATTCGGGAGTAATATCTCTTTTATTAATAAAGCTGCCGTGTCCGTTCGTATTGAGTCTTGTCTTCCCTCCCTTATCCTTAACATACCTTGCAATTTTTTTTACTATATCCCAGCGTATAGTGGGTTCTCCATAACCGCAGAATACAATTTCTTCGTAGTCTGATGGATTACCAATTTCCTCAATATAAATTTCAGCAGGCGGTTCTTCATCTTTTTTCATTTTCAGGTTATAGCCATGCAGAGTGGCGTCCCCCTTCCGGTTGCAGAAGAAACAATCCGCATTACACCTGTTTGTAATGTTTATATAAAGACTTTTTCCAATCGGGTATGTATAACTTATATTCTTTCCGCTCCCCAGACCGAAAAATCTGAATGCATTAAAGGAAGTCACCTTTGCAATATCTTCCGGCTTAACGTTATGTATCTCCGCAATCTTTTCTGCAACTAATTTAACGTTCGACGGTTCATTTCTTTTTCCCCGGAAGGGTTCGGGAGTCATAAAGGGAGAATCAGTCTCAAGGAGAATATTATCCAGACTTATTCCCGCTACAAGCTCTCTTAATTCATCTGATTTCTTAAATGTAATATTTCCGGTAAAAGATATTATGTGATTCATCTTAATATATTCCAGGGCGTCTTCAAGTGAAGAATTAAAACAATGGAACTGCGCTCTCAGGTCATTTCCGCAATAAGAAGTGATGATTTTCATCATGTCCTCTTCTGATTCCCTGTTATGAATTACTGCGGGAAGTCTGAGCTTCACTGCAAGATCAAGCTGTGCCTTGAACGCCTCAATTTGCTTCTCTTTAGGCGAAAAATCATAATGATAATCAAGACCTATTTCACCGATGGCTACAACCTTCGGATGCTTTGCCAGTTCTTCAATTTCTGTTAGCCAGGAGGTTTCCCAGTCCTTTGTATCGTGAGGATGAACGCCCACAGCTGCATAAATAAAATTATATTTATCAGCTAGCTGAAGCGTCCGCTTAGCTGTAGCTATATCAGTTGAAGGCACGATTATGTAATCAACCTTTGTAAGTTTTGCCCTTTCAATAACCTCTTCAAGGTCATTTTCAAAGTCTTGTAAAAATAAATGTGCATGTGTATCGATAAACATTTGCCCCCCTTTCAGAAATTAAACTGTAAACTTAAAGAATAATTTCTAACAGGTTTTAGATTTCCAATTAATTCAACATAGTTATAATTTAAAACATTGTCCGCATTAAGAAAAAGGGATGCGGGAATACCCAATGAACTGAAATTGTAGGAAGCACGGAGATCAAGCACATAAACTTCTGCCCGAAGGTCCCCGTCGTTAATTATCCTCACGAGCTCATCATCAATTTCTTCTATCCTGCTCCAGTACCTGAAATCCGTACCCAGATCAAAATTCCACAGGTAATAATCTATTGATCCGGCAAAAATATGCCTTGGTCTGTATTTTAGTGCTTTTTGTTTATTCAGATCTCTTGTCCACAAATAGGTGTAACTCAATGATAAGCTTAAAGATTTCTTAAAAAGATCGGATTTAATATCCGTTTCAACTCCCTGTATCCTTGCACGGGTAACATTGCTGAATACTGCCAAACCATCAGCCGGATCAATCCTTGGTTCAATAAAATCATAATACTCACTCTGGAATAATGCTGCATCAAGATTAAAATAATCTGAGGGCAAATAGCCTGCGCCGATTTCGAAGGTAAAATTTGTTTCAGATTTCAGATCGGGGTTAGGTTTTATTATAATTCCGCTGGCCGTTGTGGATGTGAATGCCTCTGCAAGAGATGGGGCACGAAACCCGGTCCCGGCAGACGAACGAAGTATAAGATCGTCAGTAAGTTTATAGTTAAGGCCTATCTTAGGAGATAATGCATTTTCCCCTTTCAGAGAATCCAGCCTGGAATAATCATACCGTATACCTGCAGAAATGGTTAAAGGAGAAAAATAGGATATATCACCCTGAACATAAATGCCGCCGCTTATCATATCAGGGTTGCCAAATAGGTTCGATTTTACATTTGAACTTAATCCTTCTATACCGGTTACTATTACAACTTCGTCAGAAAAACTTTTATTAACCTGAACCTCTCCTCGGTATAGATTAGTCAATGATTTATCCATTGCAGGGGAGGTATCATTCCAGTCTGTTCTGTAATAGCTTGTCTTCACATTCAGAAGCAAATCCTGATTGATTACATTTTTATACACGGCACCAAATAAGTATCTCGAAGTTTTAATTGTCTGTCCCTGCTGATCATCAGCAGGAATTAGAGCATGCCGTGAATCTTTCCAGTAATAAAAATTACCGCCTTTTTTATTCAAAGTGTTTGCAAGGATGGTAATAGTGCTGGCCGGGTTAATCTCAAATTTTCCTTTCAGGAATCCGATATATTTATGAGAGAAACCATTTTGCTTATAACTCATATCCTCCAGCCTTGTTAGTGAGGCTTCAATTCCGAAGCCCCCGAATTTCTGAGCATGCGCCAGGGTCAGTCCATTATAATACCTGTTCTCATCAGACCACCTCCATTCACTATGGGCCGGTTTGTCGTACATACCTATAAATGAGTTGAAGAAAGTGGCGGGCTTTTCGGGAATGTCATTAGTTATCACGTTTATTACTCCGCCTATAGCCGTTGAGCCGTAAAGTGAACTTGCAGCGCCTTTTATTATTTCCACTCTTTGAATAACAGGAGTTGGGATCATCTCCCATATAGTTTCTCCTGTATCCCCGGTATAAAAAGGGATGCCGTCCAGTGCAAGCAGAACTCTTGAACCTGCTCCTCTGCTGTAGCCGCTCGATCCACGGATGCTTATCTGGTCTTCGGTCATATTCACTCCCGGCACATATCGCAGGGCATTCTCAAGGTTGCTGAAATTCTTTTTTGAGAACTCACCTGATGGTATCACGTCGGCACTGACAGGTAAATCTGTAATGTACTGCTCCCTCTTCCCTGCTGTTACAATCACCTGCTGAGTTTCAACAGCCTTCTCGGTCATCGTTACATTCATCAATATCGATTTATCTTTTATAGTAATATTCCTGAAAACATTATCATAGCCAACCGCGGAAAACTTTAAGTTATAATTTCCGTTCGTCAGCTCAATTATTTCGTAATCACCGTTCTGGTCTGACGATGTCCCATAACCTGTTCCTGTCAGAATAATATTTACTCCGATCAGGGGCTTATTTTCAGTATCTGTGATTTTTCCGCTGATTGAATATGTCTGAGCAGTTAAATGTGCAGTAAAAATCAGTACGAAAATATTTAGAAAAATTATTTTCATTTATTAACCACCCGGAGGTTGAGGGGGAGGGTTATTAAAATCGCATCTGATGTTTATATTTTTAACAAAGTATTTATCCGGAATATCCAGCTTGCCCGGATGTGTTGTATCTCCATACGCATAGTAGATACCGATAACCGTCCAGTCTTTCCGGAGCAATGAAAGATCAACCGTCTTCTGCTGTACAACGGCAACGTAAGAGAAGCTCCCTGGTTCGATCTGAATTATGGCACTGTCCCTGGAATCGAAATCATAACCAGGAACTCCGTAAGGCAATGCATCGCTGATAAATTTCAGATTAAATATATTAAAATCGTTAGCATCTTCAAGAAGACTGTCAAAAACAACTATGTGGGTTCTTTGAACACTATCTGGCCAGGTTCCTATAAAAGTAATTCTGCCGCCGAATCCCGGAATATCATCTGTCGATCGGGGTTCAATTCCTTTATCACATCCGGAACTGATTAATATCAGAATGAATAAAACCGGAAGTATTATCCTTTTTAAATAAACCATAAGGAAAAGATTATATTACTTCGCCAATCTTAACAGGGTGTTCATTTATTTCATTGGAGAGAGAGTTTATTTTATTTTCATCATCCGGGGCAACTACTGCAACCAGGCCTATGCCAAGGTTGAAAACGTTCCTCATTTCTTCAAAGCTTATTTTTCCGGTCTGCTGTATGAGCCTGAAAATAGCAGGCAATTCCCAGGTGTCCCATTCAATATTTAATTTTAGTCCGCCTGGAATAATCCTTTTGGTATTCCCGACGATACCGCCGCCGGTTATATGGGAAAATCCTTTAATATGCATGTTATCTTTTAAATGCGTTATAAGTCTTAAATAGGATTTATGAATGCGGAGAAGCTCATCGCCTAGTGTGGAACCTAGTTCATCTATTCTGGTGCCTATTTTGAATTTCTGAAAAAGCACCTGCCTTGCAAGTGAATAGCCGTTAGTGTGCAGCCCGTTTGAAGGAAACCCGATCAGTATATCCCCTTTTTTAATGTGTCTTCCGTCCACAATACGTGACTTATCTACGATACCCACAATGGTACCTGACATATCATATTCATCTTCAGAATAAAGACCGGGCATCTCAGCTGTCTCGCCTCCGATAAGAGCACATTCATTTTCCCTGCAGGCTACTGAAAAACCTTCTATTATCTTCGCTGCCTTATCAGGTACAAGTTTCCCGAAAGCAAGGTAATCTAAAAAATAAAGAGGTTTTGCCCCGCAGACTGAAATATCATTAACGCAATGGTTCACAAGATCCTGCCCCACAGTATCGTGCCTGTCGGCAGCAAAGGCGACCTTCAGTTTGGTACCGACACCGTCAACGCTCGAAACGAGTACTGGTTCATTCAGACCTTTCAAATCAGGCTGGTAAAAAGCCCCAAAAAGGCCTATATCAGAAAGAACATTTTTATTAAATGTAGATTTTGCAAATCCTTTTATTCGTTTAACCGTCTCATCACCGGCTTCAATATCAACTCCGGCTGCCTTGTAAGTTGAATTATTTGACATAGTTTTCTTTATAATACTGAGGAAAAATCAAACAAAATTTACTATGAAATGAAATAGGAAACAAAAGAATATTACTTTTGGTATTAAAATAGGATTAAATGACGATTTTATCACTCTCAGTTAAAGACTGCTAATAAGTCTTTAAAATGTTGCGATTTTTAATTATTTAAGCACGATTTTGGTTTAACAATTTTTACTTTATTTTTTTATATTAGCGTCTTCAAAACGATAATTAATAGCAATGCGACAAGAAGAATTAAGCGATAGGGAGAAACTGATCTTAAGATCGATAATTCAGCAGTTTATATTAACTGCTTCCCCTGTCGGTTCACGGAATATTACTAAAAAATATGATATCGGTTTTTCACCGGCTACAGTCAGGAATATTATGTCCGATCTTGAAGAATTCGGATTCATCGACCATCCGCATACTTCAGCCGGGAGGATCCCTACAGATAAGGGCTACCGTTTCTATGTTGATTCGCTGATGGAAATTCAAAAAATAAAGAATTCCGAAAAGGGCATTATAAATAAGGAATTTAAGATTGAACAGATAGAAACTGATGAGATCTTACGTCTGACCACTGCTATATTGAGCAATATAACGAAACAGCTCGCCTGTGTAACTTATCCACGGCTCGATTCGGGAATCATGTCAAAACTGCAGATCGTATCTCTTTCATCAAGCAGAATCCTGATCGTGATCAGTATTAAAGGTGGTCTGGTTAAGACTATTACAATGGAGATTAATTCTGTAATCGAACCGGCACAGATTGAATCGGTGCAGAGTTTATTGAATGAGCGGCTATGCGGATTGACATTTAGAGAAATAAGGTCGTCATTCAGTGAAAGATTCAGAGATGTTGAGGAAGGTCAAAGACCCGTAATCAGACTTTTTGTTGATTCAGTGGATAAGATATTCAAAGATATAAATTCGAAGGATAATGTATATCTTACCGGGGCGAGTAATATTATAAAGCAGCCTGAGTTTGAGGACCCGGAAAAGTTTCCGGGCATAGTTGAGTTAATTGAAAATAAAGATATTATTATCCACATTCTCGATAAAGGTACTGATTCTGCTTCGGACCAGGTATTTATCTCAATAGGAAGTGAGAATCAGGACCGCAAGCTGGAAGAATACAGTTTTGTGAGTAAGGAATATACTATTGGAAGTACTTCAGGAACACTTGGAATTATCGGACCTAAAAGGATGGAATATTCTAAAGTAGTTGCCATAGTTGATTATATGGCCAAAATGCTCTCTGAAATTTTAAAGAATGATTAATCAACGGAGAAACGATTATGAAAAAAGATAAAAAGGAACAGGAAAAAGAAAATACCACTAAATTAAACCAGGAGACAGAGGAACTGCAGGACTCTCCTGAAGAAAGCAGCGAAGATCTGATGAATAAAGACAAACGGATAGAAGAACTTGAAAATGAAGCTGCAGATCTGAAAGATAAACTACTGAGAAAAGCGGCGGAATTTGAAAACTATAAAAGAAGAACAGAAAATGATCAGTTTAATCTCTTTAAATATGCTGCCGAGTCATTTATTGTGAAACTCCTCCCCATTGTTGATGATTTTGAAAGATCCCTGCAGCATATTGATAATACCGAGGATGGCGAATCTATTAAAGAGGGACTAAAACTGATTTACGATAAACTTATGAAGATACTTAATGAACAGGGAGTTACAAAGATTGAATCGGTAGGACAGCCGTTCGATGTTAATTTCCATGAAGCTCTTATGCAGAGAAAAGCCGAAGATGTACCGCCGCATACGGTACTTGACGAACTTGAAAAGGGTTATATGTACAAAGACCGGGTCATCCGTCATGCCAAAGTGGTAGTGAGTGAGGAAAATGAAGAGCAGGCGGGTAGTGTAAATTCAGAAAATGAAAATAAAGAGGAATAATAGTCTTTTATGTCAAAACGCGATTATTATGAAGTACTTGGTGTGGAAAAGACCGCTTCAAAAGATGACTTAAAAAAAGCATACAGAAAACTTGCAATGCAGTATCATCCCGACCGCAACCCTGATGACCATGATGCGGAAGAAAGATTTAAAGAAGCGGCTGAAGCATATGAAATTCTGAGCAGTGATGAGAAGAGAGCCAATTACGACAGGTTTGGTCACGAAGGTGTCAGAGGTGGACAACAGGGATTCTCTGATATCAACGATATTTTCTCCCATTTCTCCGATATATTCGGAGGAGCCTCCATCTTTGATGATTTTTTCGGGGGAGGACAAAGAAGATCAAGGAGAAGGACCGGAGGAACTCCCGGTTCAGATTTACGGGTTACACTTGCCCTTACCCTCGAAGAAATAGCAGAAGGTGTTTCCAAAAAACTTAAAATTAAAAAGCAGATAAAATGTGATGAATGCGGAGGATCGGGAGCCGAGGCAGGTACTTCAAAAAATACCTGTCCCGTATGCCATGGAACAGGAGAAGTTAAAACTGTTTCAAGGTCTGTTTTCGGTCAGTTCGTTAATATTACTGCATGCAGCAACTGCAATGGTGAGGGTACCGTTATAGATAAGCCTTGCCGAAAATGTATGGGGGACGGAAGCGTTCAGGATGAAGTCAGTATAAAAATTGATGTACCGGCCGGCGTCGGTGATGGAAATTATATGACAATGCATAATGACGGTAATGCCGGAAAACGCGGAGGTCCTGCCGGAGATCTTATTGTAGTATTCAAGGAAATTCAGCACGAATATTTAGTACGCGAAGGCGACGATATCCTGTATGATCTGTATGTTAGTTTCCCGGAGGCTGCGCTTGGAGGCGAAGTGGAAGTACCGACATTGAATGGAAAAGCCAAATTAAGACTTGACTCAGGAACACCCTCAGGCAAATTACTTAAAATGAGGGAAAAAGGAATAAAGCATCTTAATCATTCAGGCCGGGGTGACCAAATCGTCAGAGTAAATATAGCCGTCCCAAAGAAACTGAATTCAAAGGAAAAAGAACTATTAAAGGAATTGCTCAACAGTCCGAATGTAAAATCATCATCCGGATCAGAAGAGAAAAGTTTTTTTAAACGGTTCGGATTATAATTGTTCTTAATGATATTTTTGTTCTTCAGTACTAGATTCAATTTAACGTCTGAACAAACGGAAAAATAGTCGGGATTCCAGGGTGTTTGAGAAGCTATCCAGAATAATTGGTTTTACAGAAACAGAAATAAAGGTTCTGTTATTTCTTATTCTTGTTTTTACAGCAGGCTTGGCATATAAAGAGTACAAATTAAGCCCTGAAAAGGTTGATTATACTAATTTTGATTACTCAGCCGAAGAAAAGCTCTTTAAACAGTTAAATGATGATGAAAAACCTCCGATTGGCGGCTCCGAAGATGATGTATATATTGACTCTAAGCAGGAAGTTTTAGATTTTAACACCAGTAATTTTCATAAAAAAGAAGCTGTTAAGCTTCCCGGCCTAAAGAGTATAAATATTAACACAGCCGGTTTAAAAGATCTGGTAATTCTTCCCGGAATCGGTGAGAAAACCGCCGCGAAAATAATCGAATTGAGGAATTTAAAAGGCGGTTTCAATAACCTGAAAGAGCTTCTGGAAGTAAAAGGTATTGGGAAAACCAGATTTAATAATATTGAAAAGTTTCTATATATTGAACAATCAAATTTTTTCAAAGCTCCGGAGGAAAAATGACTAAGCCAGAACCCTGGTATATTCACGCTGTACTTTATTTCGTCATAGTTATATTAGTCGTAATATTAGTTAAGGTTGCAATAATTGATCCGAAAGATGTAGTCGAAAAAGAAAAATATTATAAGCAGGAATCACATCTCAGAATGAAGAATATCAAAGAAGCTGAAATACTTTGGAACAAGAAGTACGGACATTTTACCGGAAACCTTGACAGTCTGATAAATTTTATAAAAACTGATCCAATGGTTGATAGTGTGGAAAATGCTTTTGATTCTCTTTCACGAAGACCTGCCAATCCTTTTGTGCCGTTAACAACAGGGGAATTTACTCCGGATAGCCTTTACAAAACTCCAAAAACAAATCAGCAGTATGTTTTGCAGATTGATACTTCAGTTTCTGCAGATACAATTTATGGGCGGAATAACCAGGTTAAGAGAATCGATTCAAGCTTGGTAATCGGAAG